>JALYLB010000027.1 GCA_030774475.1 Chloroflexota bacterium
GGATGAAGATGACCAGCAGCCCGCCGATCCACGCCAATGTGCCCGGCAGCGAGTCGGAAGTGCTCCCGCCAAGCGAAAACCCGCGGGCGGCATCGGCGGTGAGGGTGACCGGGCTGATCTTGGCGAACCCCTCGAGCCACGCGGGCATGGTGTCCACGGGGACGAATACCGAGCTGGCAAAGACCAGCGGGAAGATCGCTACGAAGCCCGCCGACTGAGCCGCCTCGGCGCCGCGAACGGTGAGGGCGACGAAGGCGAAGATCCAGCTCAGCGCCAGGCCGAAGGCGCTGACCACCGCCACCGCGGCGATCGCATCAAGCAGGCTGCCCTGGAAACGGAAGCCGATGATGTAGCCCACGGCGATCATCAGGACGATGATCGCGACGTTGCGGACGAGGTCGGCCAACGTGCGTCCGGCGAGCACGGCCGACCGCGCCATCGGCATCGAGCGGAAGCGATCGACGACCCCACGCTCGAGATCCTCTGCCAGCCCAACCGCGGTTTGGGTAGCACGGAACGACACCGACTGAACGAAGATGCCGGGGAGCAGGAAGTCGATGTAGGACACGCCTCCGGGAAGCGCCTGCCCGATCGCACCACCGAATACATAGGTGAAGAGCAGGACGAACATGATCGGCTGCACCGTCGAGAAGATGAGCAACTGCGGCTGGCGGACGAAGTGGCGAAGGTTTCGCAGCGTCACCACCCAGGTGTCGCCGGCGGCGCGCCGCAGGGCGCCGGCGTTCGGGAGCGCCGGCCGATGCAACGCGATCGAGCGGGCGCCGTTTGTCCTCGCCTTCACCTCCGCGACGTCAACTGGTGCCGGAGCCGCGCCGTCCTCGCTCGGGGGATTCCCAGTCAGCTCGAGGAAAACGTCGTCGAGCGTCGGGCGTCGCAGGGCAAGATCGCTGGCGCCGATGCCTGCATCGCGCAGCGCCGTGGCAGCTGCCGTCACCAACTCAACACCGTCACGGCTGGCCGACATCGTGAGCTCGTCCGGGCGCTCGGCGGGCTGGGGATCACCGCAACCCACTGCGGCCAGCGCCGCCCTCGCGCGGTCCCGCTCGTCGGCGCTCGCGAGCTGGACTTCCAAGACCTGGCCGCCGACACGATCCTTCAGCTCGTCGGAAGTGCCCTCCGCGATCACCCGCCCGTGGTCGATGACCGCGATGCGATCGGCAAGCTGGTCGGCCTCCTCGAGGTACTGGGTGGTCAGCAGAACCGTCGTCCCCTCATCCACGAGGCTTCGGATCGTTCGCCAGATCTCATTGCGGCTGCGGGGGTCCAGCCCGGTGGTGGGCTCATCGAGGAAGAGCATCCGGGGACGACTGATCAAGCTCGACGCAAGGTCGAGCCGTCGTCGCATCCCTCCCGAGTAGGTCCGGGCTGGGCGATCCGCAGCGTCCGCGAGGTCGAAGCGTTCGAGTAGCTCGCTCGCCCGCTTGCGCGGCTCGCCGGCCGGAAGGTGAAAAAGCCGCCCGAACATCTCCAGGTTTTCCTGGCCGGTCAGCAGCTCGTCCACCGCGGCGGACTGCCCGGTCAGACCGATCAGCTCCCGCACCGCGCTCGGCTCGCGGACGACATCCCGCCCGAAGACGTCCACCCGACCGACGTCCGGTCTCAGCAGCGTCGTGAAAACGCGGACGAGCGTGGTCTTGCCTGCTCCGTTGGGCCCCAGAAGGCCGAACACTGTGCCCTCCTCGATTCCGAGTGAAACGCCCGCGAGGGCGACAGTCGGCCCGAAGTGCTTGACGACGCCTTCCGCGCGGACGGCCGGAGCGTCGGTCGTAGGAGCTGCCATCGAGGCTGGACGCTAAAGGAGATGGTCTCTCCCATGACGCGGAAGCGTGCAGAGCGCCCCGGTCCGGTAGAAGTGGAGGTGCGCACCAAGACCAAGGAGAGACACATGAGCGAGGTTCAGACAACAGACCGGGTGCTCTACACCGCAGAGGCGCACGTCACGGGCGGCCGGGTGCAAGGCCACGGCCGCACGTCGGACGGGGCCCTAGAGGTTGAGCTGCGCTCCCCAGCGGAGTTGGGCGGGGAGGGAGGAGGCACGAACCCCGAGCAGCTCTTCGCGATCGGCTTCGCTTCCTGCTTCGAGAGCGCCGTGGGCGCGGTCGCCCGGCGTCAGAAGCTGGAGGCCGGAGACGTCGAGATCGATTCCAAGGTGATGCTGCTGCCGACTGAGGAGCGACGGTTCAAACTTGCCGTCGAGCTCGACGTCACGCTGCCGTCGATCGACGACCAAGATCAGGCAGTCGAGTTGGTGCGGGCTGCACACCAAGTTTGCCCCTACTCGAACGCGACTAGGAACAACATCGAAGTGAAGTTGACGGCCAATCAGTCTCAGGTCGCGACCTCCGAGCCCGAGGCCTCCTGATCCGCCCCAACTTCCTGATTCTGATCACCGACCAGCAGCGCTACCGGCGGCACTGGCCCGATGATCCCGGCTGGCTGCGCGAGCTGACGCCCAACGAC
>JALYLB010000028.1 GCA_030774475.1 Chloroflexota bacterium
GTGCGCCGAGGACCCGGCGGGAGGCGGCGGCCATGGACGTGATCGCGCCGGCGTACGGGCAGGCGCTCCGGTCGAGCATCCCGAGTCTCACCGCTCAGCTCGATGCGGCGTTGGCGGCTCGCGACGCCGACCGTGGCCCCGAACCCGAGCTGCCCGTTCCCAGGCCGGGCGGCCTCCTGTCTTGACCGACGAGACGGTGATCGTCGTCTGGGACAAGGTCGTAGTCTCGAAGCTTGTGGGTCTTGACTGGCTCGCGCCGAGCGGAGGCCGGGCGACTGGAGCACGGGCGGTTCGAAAAGTACCTGGTCAGAGTGCCCCCGGCAGGAATCGGACCTGCGCACCCGGTTTAGGAAACCGCTGCGAAAGATCAGGCCCACCGAGCTGCGCCTTCGGACTCGAGCACGCCGTCTGCAACACCGCGTTGGAGCTGGACCACCCGCTCAAAGGGCAGCTTCCTCACCGGTTGCTTGTCCCGCGGCAGCAGAGCTAACGTCACCGTCCGATGATCGAGGCTCAGGTCCTGGAACACGACGAGGACCCGTCTTTCGGTCACTACCTGCAGGAATGGCTCGCCCACGCACGGGGTCGGGTCCGGGCCACCACCTATGCCGGGTACGAGTACCTCATCAGGGTCCATGCCGTCCCCGCCCTCGGCGAGGTCCCGCTGTCCGAGCTCTCCCCCCTTCACTTCCAGCGCCTATATAGCTCGCTTCTCGTTCCCGAGCGTCACCTGTCGGCGGGAACCGTGCTCAACCTGCATCTCGTGCTCACCCAGGCCCTCGGCCAAGCCGTGCGCTGGGGCATCTGCGCCTCGAACCCGGTAAGGGGGGCGCAGCCCCCGAGACCCGTTCGACCCGAGCCGGTCGTGGTCACCCCGGCCCTCGCGCGCCGGATCGTCCAGGCGCTTCCCGGATCGGTGATCGAGCTTCCCGGGATGATCGCGATCTCAACCGGGATGCGCCGGGGCGAGATCCTCGGGCTTCGCTGGGCGGACCTTCATCCTGACCTCGCGCTGGCCCAGGTCCGCCGCACCCTTCACACGACCGGACGGGGACTGGCGTTCTCCGAGCCGAAGACCCGAAGGTCTCGTCGCTCTGTGGCCTTGCCCGAGATCCTCCGGCCCTTCCTCGAGCGTTCGCGCTCCGAGCAGACCCTGCGCCGATCGACGGCCCGCTCCTGGGCCGACCTCGATCTCGTGATCGACCGGGGAGACGGTGGGCCGCTCAACCCCAACACCATGTCCTCGAGGTGGCGGCTGTTCCTCAAGCATTCGGGCCTTCCCCACGTGAGGTTCCACGATCTTCGCCACGCCCACGCGACGCTCATGCTGCTCCAAGGCGTCCATCCCAAGGTGGTCTCCGAGCGGTTAGGCCACGCGAGCGTCGGGATCACACTGGATCTTTACTCCCACGTGCTGCCCTCCATGCAGCAGGATGCGGTGCGGGCCTTCGACGAGCTGTTCGCCTAAGGGTCGGTCCACTCCCTGGGCATGTAGTCCTGGACTTCATCCGCCTCGCCCCCCGACCAACCGTCGAGCCTGCGCGGAACCCAGAACTCTCCCGCATACGCGGGGTCATACAAGGGACACACCCGACATCGGGGGGCACCCCGAGCGGACGCGAACCAGGCCCCGCACCGCCCGCTACTCCGCAGCCACCCCCTTGAGCAGCTAAGCATCGAGCCCACCGTGTGGCGAGGTTCCACTGAGTCGTTCACCTCGACGCGGGTGGTCTTCCAGCCCCCCACCATGAACAGGAGTTGACGGGCCGTCCCATAGTCGCCTTCGTCGGCTCCGATCCGAAAGGTCGCTTCCCAGGTGCCCGAGCGGAGCTCCTCGGTTCGCCATGCGTGCTCGATCGCGTAGGAGACGGCGTGCGCGAGCACCGGAGACGAGGTCGGACCGAACGACACCCTCACGTGCACCTCGCCGCGAGCCGCCATCGGGCGCATCTGTAGCTCTGGTTGGGGACGAAGTCCAGTCGGACACCCACTCGCGAGCCAGCCAACGCAACGGACGCCTCTTCCTAAGGGCGAGGGGGGCGAGTGAGCCCTGTCATCACTACCAATCGCTCTCCCCACGCCAGTAACTCGCTCGCCACATGTTCGGGATCGTGATGTTGAACGAGGGAGTCTCGCGGGCGGAGAACGCGAGCATCAGGGCGTCGGCGATGTCCGGGCTCGCAATGCCCCGAGATCGCATGTCCTCCTTCGACTCGATCTGGATCCTCCCGCTCGAGTCGAAGGTGTAGCGCAGGGCGGCGAGCTGTGCGGCGAGCTCGTCATCGGGCTGGATCGCGATCTGTCCCTTCTCCATGCGATCGCGCACCCCCCAGCACCACTCGGCTCTGGCGTTGGCGAACTTGCGTTTGCTGCGCGCGGCCGCCCCGGCGTTGAGTCCCGTCACCGGCTGGTGCTGCTCGGCCAATCGGTCCACGACGCCCGAACCGATCCCGATCACGTCCACGAGCGCCTCCCTGGCGCCCAGGTCCTGGATCGCGCGCACGACCCTGCCGGTTGTCGCCATCGTGTCCTGGTGACGGTAGCGCGCGACGATCCAGGCGCGATCGCCGTGGCGTGCGACGATCACGGTCTCATCCGAGCCGTACCGCGCGATGTCCACGCCCAGGATGGTCGGCTCATCGGATGGTTCTGCGGGCTCTGGGTCGAAGCGGGCCTGTGCCGCCCGGATCCACGTGAGCGGGATCAAGGCGTCCTCGGCATCCTCGGGGAACTCCCCGCGGACCTTCGAGATGAACAAGGGGGAGTCCTCTCCCCAGCTCCGCTTGCGTTCGGCCACCCAGGTCCTCGACAGCAGGAGCTCCCGGAGCTCGCTGGGCACGGGCTCGTCCGTGAAGTTCGGCGAGGCGTAGCCGTCGATCCTGATCGAGTGCCATCCCGATCCCGGAGCGCACGCGGTGGCGAAGCTCGACATCGGGTCGTCGGGGTTACCGATCGCTAGGATCCGTGAGCCCTCGTTGGCCATCAGGGTCTCCGCCGCGGTCCACAACGACTCCGGGATCCCGCATGCCTCATCCATGATCACCAGGACGTAGCGGGTGTGGATCCCCTGGAAGGCATCGGGGTCGTAGTCGGCGGGTTTGCGGCCGAAGGCGACGAGGCGCCCGCCGATCTTCCACTCGGTCTCGCTCATCACGCCCGGAAGCGTCGCGGCGGCGTGTGCCGAGCGCATCTCCCGCCACAACACGGCCTGGACCTGCTTGAAGGTCGGGGCGGTCGTCACGACGAAGGCTTCTCCCACCGGGTGCGTGTCGATCCACCAGCACGCCAGACGCGAGGCGATCCGGGACTTGCCGACGTCTTGGGCCGAGCGCACGGCGACCCGGCGGTGATCGCGCACCGCGTAGGCGATCTCGCGCTGCGCCGACCACAGGTGCTCACCCAGGCGTTCGCGGACCCAGGCGACAGGGTCTGCCAGGTGCAGCTCGGCTCGCAGATGCCTTTCGAGCCAGGTGAGCTCCGCCTCGGTGAGGCCTAAGAGCACCCCGGCCGGTTCCCGCCTTCGCCTCGCCATCTCAGATCGTCGCTAGTGATCGGAGAGCGCGGCGGCCGGTCACCGCCTCGTAGCGTGCGAGCGCCACGTCGCAGTAGGCGGGGTCGATCTCGATCCCGAAGCACCGACGCTGCAACAGCTCGGCGGCGATCAGCGTGGAGCCCGAGCCGAGGAAGGGATCGAGCACGATCTGGTCGCGACGCGAGCTGTTGGAGATGAACCGCCTGAGCAGCTCGACCGGCTTGGTCGT
>JALYLB010000029.1 GCA_030774475.1 Chloroflexota bacterium
GCCGCGGACCTTGCTCGCCTGGAGGAGGGTGTAGACGGTGCCGCGTGCGGTCGCCTCGTTGCGACCGAGCGAGCCGCCCACCGCGATGGGCTTGCCGGTGACGACGGCCGAGATCGTGAAGCCGGCATGCATCGAGAAGGTGTCCATGATCCAGGCCATGGTCTGGGCGTTGGTGTTGACGTCCGGCGCCGGGATGTCACGGTCCGGACCGATGAGCGGGCTGATCTCCGTCGCGAACCGACGGGTCAGGCCCTCGAGCTCGCGCAGAGAGAGCTGCTTGGGATCGACGATGACGCCACCCTTGCCGCCGCCGTATGGGATGTTCACGACCGCGCATTTCCAGGTCATCCACATCGCCAGCGCGCGGACCTCATCGAGGGTCACGTCCTGGTGGTAGCGGATACCGCCCTTGGCGGGACCACGTGACAGGTTGTGCTGCACGCGGTAGCCGGTGAAGACCTCGACGTGCCCGTCGTCCATGGTCACCGGGAAGTTCACGGTGAGCTCCCGCTTCGCGACGCGAAGGACGCGGCGGAGACCTTCGTCAAGTTCGAGCTTCTCGGCGGCGGCGTCGAATTGATGCTGGGCGACCGCCCAGATGTTCGGAGCCTCCGCGACCTGATGTTGGCTGGCCATCGTGTCTCGAGGATGCCTCCCAGGTACGCGCTTCCCCGGCGCCTCCGTGCTGAGGATGAAGAAGTGACGGAAGCAGGCCGGGACGCGAGCGGCCCGATTATACGAATGCCTGAGGCTCAGACAGTCTCGATGGCCATGGCCACGGCACCCCCGCCCCCAAGGCAGAGGGTCGCCAGGCCCCTTCCCCCGCCGCGACGGCGCAGCTCGTGGAGCAGCGTGGTGAGCACCCGGGCGCCAGATGCGCCGATGGGGTGGCCGAGCGCGATGGCGCCGCCGTTGACGTTCACCTTGTCCCAGTCGAAGCCAAGGGCATTGCCGTCGGCGAGGACCTGCGCGGCGAACGCCTCGTTGATCTCGATGAGGTCGAAGTCGTCGATCGTGCCGCCCACCTTCTCGATGAGGCGGCGCACCCCGGTGATCGGCGCCTCGAACAGCCATTCGGGTGCGACATCGGCCTGGGCATAGGCAACGATACGGGCCAGCGGCCCGGCTCCCTCGCGTTCGGTGGCCGCCTCGGATGCGATGACCAGGGCCGCGGCGCCGTCCGTGATGCCCGGGGCATTTCCCGCGGTGACGGTGCCGCCATCGGGCTCGAAGACCGGCTTGAGTCGGGCGAGCGCCTCAATGGAGGTATCCCTTCGCGGGTTCTCGTCGGTGTCGACGATCGTCGACGCCTTCTTGCCGGGAACCTCGACCGGCACGATCTCCTCGGCGAAACGGCCGGCGTCGATGGCCGCAACGGCTCGTTGGTGGGAGCGGAGCGCGAGCTCGTCCTGCGCCTCGCGGCTGACCTGGTGCTTGGCGGCCACGCGTTCGGCGTGCACCCCCATGTGGACGTCACAGATGGCGCACCACAGCCCGTCGTGCACGGTCGAGTCGACGAGCTCGGCATTCCCGAGCCGATAGCCAGCTCGTGCCCCGGGCAGGAGGTACGGGCCCAGGTTCATGTTCTCCATGCCGCCGGTCACCAGCAGCTCGGCATCACCCGCGCGGATGGCGGCGGCGCCCATCATCACTGCCTTGAGCCCCGAGCCGCAGACCTTGTTGATGGTCGTGGCGCTGGTTGAGTCCGGGAGGCCGGCACGCAGCGCCGCCTGGCGGGCCGGCGCCTGGCCAGCGCCTGCCTGCAGGACCTGGCCCATGATCACTTCGTCCACGTGCTCCGGCGCGATCCCCGCGCGGGCCACCGCGGCGCGGATGGCGGTGGCACCCAGCTGGGTCGCCGGCGTGGTGGAGAGGCCACCTCCGAACCTGCCGATGGCGGTCCGGGCGGCGGACAGGATGAAGACTTCGCTCATGAAGTGATGGTACCGCGGCGCGGGGCCTCGGCTCGTTGGCCCCTCCGGCTCAATTGGCGGTGGTCGTGCACCTTCCCAGTAACAGGACTGCCTGCCCCGAGGCGTTCGCTACGCATCTCATTCAGCGGAACGAGTCCCTGTCTTGGTCGTGGGCCATCGCTTTTGTCAGGGTTGGTCCCGCTAGTGGGAAGCCAGGCGGCCATCCGAGTCGTCCGGGCGCTGGCTAGCTCGGGACTTCCCCGTCGAAGAGCTCGGCCACCTTGTTCGACCACTGGTCCTTGACGACCCGCAGCTTGATCTTCAGGGAGGGCGTCAGCTCGCCGTCCTCCTCGGTGAGCAGTCGCGGCAGCAGGGCGACGCGGCGTGGCCGCTCGAAGATCGCGAAGCCGTCCAGGCGGTCCTTGACCTCGTGATCGATCAGCTTCTGGACCGCCCGCTCCTCGATGAGCTGATCGGGCGGCATCTCGGCCAGCCCCTGTGCAGCCGCCCACTTCTCCAGCTCATCGAAGTCGGGCGCGATGAGCGCCCCGGTGTACGGCTCACGGTCGCCGAGGATGATCGACTGGGCGATGAACTTCGAGGTGGCGAGCGCCGCTTCCATCGGCGCAGGACTGACGTTCTTGCCGTTCGCCAGCACGATGATGTTCTTGAGCCGATCGGTGATCGTGATGCGCCCGGTCCCGTCGATCTCGCCGATGTCCCCGGTGTGGAACCAGCCCTCGGCGTCGATCGCCCTGGCGGTCTCGTCGGGCTCGTTGATGTAGCCCTGCATGACCTGCGGCCCGCGGACCAGGATCTCGCCCGACTGCTGGTCGATCTGCACCTCCGTCCCGGGCGCCGGCCGGCCGACCGTGCCGAAGACAAAGTCGCCCGGGCGGTTGATCGAGACGAACGGCGCCGTCTCGGTCAGCCCGTAACCCTCCAGGACGAGCATGCCCATGGCGTAGAAGAACTCACCGATCTCCCTGGAGAGCGGGGCAGAGCCCGAGACGAAATAGCGGACGCGCCCGCCCGTCCGCGCGCGGATCTGACCGAAGACGAGGAGATCGGCGACCTGAAGCTGCACCCGCAGCCAGGCGGAGTCCTGGCGACCGGCCAGGTGGTTCGCGTACTTCTGCCGTCCGAGACCGGCGGCCCACCAGAAGATGCGTTGCTTGAGCGCCGATGCGGACTCGACGTTGGACAGGACCCGCGCGTACACGCGCTCGTAGAGGCGCGGGACGGCGACCATGACCGTGGGCCTGACCTCGACCATGTTGGCGGGCAGGCGTTCGATGAGCGGCTCGGCATACGCGATGGTGCAGCCCCGGGCCAGCGGGACGACCATTCCGGCGACTCGCTCATAGCTGTGACTCAGCGGCAGCCACGAGAGAAAGGTATCGGTCGGGTAGAAGTCGACGACCTGGTTGACCGCCTCGTAGTTGAACACCATGTTGCCGTGGCTGAGCATCACGCCCTTGGGGTTCGCGGTCGTCCCAGACGTGTGGATGATCGTCGCCAGCTTGTCCCGGCCGATCGATCGCCAACCCTCCTCCCAGACGCGCCGATGGTCCGCGTCTGCCGGCGCCAGGGCGGAGACGTCGTCGAAGGTGACCGACCACGCCGGCAGCGTCCCGCGCTCGTCGATGACCACCATCTTCTCGAGCGTCGGGCACTGCTCGCGGATCGACTCGATCTTGGCCGCCTGCTGCGCGTTCTCAACGATGATCAGCTTCGCCGCGACGTTGTTGATGATGAACGCGGCCTGGTTGGCCTCCATGCTGGGGTAGATGGGGCAGGTCACCGCCCCGAGTGCCATGCTGGCGAGGTCGGCGATCAGCCATGCCGGGCGGGTGCGGCAGAGGATGCAGACCCGGTCACCCGACTCGACGCCGATGGACCTGAGCCCCAGCGAGACGTCCCGGATCCAGGCCCATGTCTCGCGATAGGTCGTTGAGTGCCAGGCGGCCTGAGGCTCGGTCTCGGGCGCACCGCCTGCCTGGCGCTTGCTCCGAGGCAACTTCCATTGCAGCGCGATGAGGTCGGCGTGCTCGATGGCGGAGCGATGGATGAGGTCGACCAGGTTGGCGACGGGCTCGTCGTCGAGCACGAGCGGCTCGAACGGCGCGCGTTGCAGGCGCGCTCCCGACGGCGGGCTGGGCGCGTCCGCGGAACTGGTTGAGGCGCCGGCGGCAGCCTCCGCCTCGATGCTCATGGTCAGGCCTCCCTCCGAAGACCGTCGAGCAGGTGCTGGGCCACGATCAGCCGATGGATCTGGTTCGTGCCCTCGTAGATCTGGGCGCCCTTGGCGTCGCGCATAAGACGCTCGACCGGGTTGTCGCGGCTGTACCCGGCGCCACCGTATACCTGGACCGCGTCGGTTGTCACCTGCATCGCAGCGTCCGAGGCGAACATCTTGGCCATGCTGCTTGCCGCGTTGATCGGCTGGCCGGCGTCGCGCAGGCGGGCGGCACGCCAGGTGAGCAGGCGGGCCGCCTCGACGCGGGTCGCGCCGTCGGCGAGCATGGCCTGGATCATCTCCTGGTCGGCGATCGGCCGGCCGAACTGGCTGCGCTGGAGGGCGTAGCGACCAGCGTGCTCGAGCGCTGCGCGCGCGAGGCCAACGCACGCCGCGGCGATCGAGATCCGACCCGCGCCCAGCGCCGAGAGCGCCACCTTCAGGCCCTCGCCCTCGCCGCCCAGGCGGTTCGCCAACGGGACCAGTGCCTCCTCGAAGACGAGCTCTGCCGAGACCGCGTCGCGGATTCCCATCTTTCGCTCGTGCGCCCCGACCCGGAAGCCGGGCGTGTCGCGCTCCACCACGAAGGCGGTGATCGCGTCTCGACCGCGCGCCCGATCGACGGTTGCGAAGACGATCGTGACCTCGGCATCGGCGCCGTTGGTGATCCAAATCTTGGAACCGGTCAGCGCGTAGCCGTCGTCGGTCCGATCCGCGCGCAGCGCGATCGCCGCCGCATCGGATCCTGCGCCAGGCTCGGTCAGGGCGAACGCGCCGAGCCACTCGCCCGACGTCATGTGCGGCAGGAGCCGCGCCTTCTGCTCGTCATTCCCGAAGGTCAGGATTGGCAGCTGGGCGAGGATGTGCACAGAGAGGCTGACCGCCATCCCCATATCCGCGGCCGCGATCTCCTCGCAGGCCAGGATCCAGGCGAAGGTCCCCGCCTCGCCCCCGCCGAACTCCTCGGGATACGGAAGGCCGGCGAGGCCCAGCGCCGCCATCTTCTCGAAGAGGGCGCGGTCGTAACGCTCCTCCTCGTCGCGCTGGGCGACGCTTGGCGCCAGCTCGCGCTGAGCGAAGTCGCGCACCGTGTCGCGGATCTGGCGCTCCTCGGCGGTGAGGGCGAATGGATCTGGCCGGGTCGCCGCCGCGACGCTCGCCATCAGCTGAGCCGGTGGCCTTGCTCGTCGTAGCGGTAGAAGCCGCGCCCGGTCTTGCGCCCGAGATGACCGGCGGTGACCATCTGCCGTAGGAGGGGTGCGGCGCGGAACTTGGGATCGCCGAAGCCGCGGTGCAGGACGTCGAGAACGCCGAGCATGACGTCGTTGCCAATGAAGTCGCTCAGTTCCAGCGGTCCCATCGGGTGGTTGAGGCCGAGCTTCGCCCCCGTGTCGATGTCCTCGGCCGTGCCGGTGGACTCCATGAGCGCGAAGACCGCCTCGTTGATGAACGGCCCGAGCATCCGGTTCACCAGGAAGCCGGGCATGTCCCTCGACTCGATGACCGTCTTGCCAAGCTCCTGGGCGAAGGTGCGGCAGGCGGCGTGGGTCGCGTCATCGGTCTCCAGCCCGCGGATGATCTCGATCAGTCGCATGACCGGGACCGGCGAGAAGAAATGAAGGCCGATGAAGCGCTCCGGCCGGTCGGTGGCCGTGGCGAGGGCGGTGATGCTGATGCTGCTCGTGTTGCTGGCGAAGATCGTGCCCGGGTCGGCGGCCTTGGTAAGTGCCTCCCACGTCGCACGTTTGAGCGGCTCATCCTCGAAGACCGCCTCGATCACGATGTCGTGGCCGCCCGCTCGGTCAGGGCCGGTCGAGGTCGTGATGCGGCCGATGATCCCGTCCGCCGCCGATTGGTCGAGCTTGCCCTTCTCCACCTGGCGCGCCAGGTTGGAGCCGATGCGCGTCTTTCCCTTCTCCGCGAGCTCCCTGGTGCGGTCCGCCAGGGTGACCGATTTGCCCGCCGCCGCACTGACCTGGGCGATGCCGTGGCCCATGAGCCCCGCGCCGATGACGAAGACCCGTTCGATGCTCATGGCCGGCTAGCCTACCAGCCCGGCCGGCGCCATCGGCCATTTGGCACTCGTCCGACTTCTGGCGCATCGCTCATGCCCCCGGAATCAGCGTGCAGGCTCGAGGAACTCGAGGCGGTTACCGAACGGATCCTCGCTGTAGAACCGGCGCATGCCAGGGAAGTCGGCGTCCCAGTTCACCGGGTAACCGGCCGTGGCGAGGCGGCCCGCCCGCCCGTCGAGCTCGCGGACGAGGAAAGCTGGATGGGCTCTTCGTGCCGGGCGGAACGCCTCCTCCGCGCCGACGTGAACCTCGATGCCGTGGCCGCGGAACCAGCAGCCGCCGCGACCCGCGAGGGCCGGCGGCTTCTCGACCTCCTCGAAGCCCAGGACGCCGACCCAGAAGGCGCGCTGGCGGTCCTCGCTGGCCGGTGGCGCAGCGAGTTGGACGTGATGAATCACGAGCTGAGTAGTCGCTCGGCGGCCGTGATCGGGTCGAGGCGGTGCTCCGCGACGGCAGAGATGACCTCGTCCCATGTCGGGTCCGCGATGGCCCGTCGAGCGGACTGCTCCGCCAGAGCGCGAAGGAGCTGGTTTCGGGCGCGGACGCGCAGCTGCTCAGGGGTGCGTGCCCGGGCGCGATCCGCCTCGATCGCATCGACCAGGGCGGAGACGCCGTCGCCACGAGTGGCAATGGCGAGCAGGATCGGCGGCGGTGAGGCGAACCGCCCGCCTGCGCCGGCGAGCATGGCGCGCAGCTGGCGCGCAGCGCGCTCGGCGCCGGGCCGATCGGCCTTGTTCACCACCAGCACGTCGGCCACCTCGAGGAGGCCCGCCTTGATGGCCTGGATCTCGTCGCCCATCTCCGGCACCTCGACGACGACCGTCGTCTCGGCCAGGCGCGCGATTTCCACCTCGGCCTGACCCGCGCCCACGGTCTCGACCAGGACCGGGTCGTACCCCGCCGCGTCCAGCGCGGCCACCGCCAGCCAGGTGGCGCCCGCCAGCCCGCCCAGCTCCCCGCGGCTGGCCATGCTGCGCATGAAGACGTCGCGGTCGGCGGCGTGTTCCATCATCCGGATCCGATCGCCCATGATCGCGCCGCCGGTGTACGGCGACGACGGGTCGATGGCCACGATCCCGACGCGCCGGCCACGCCGTCGGTACTCGCCGGTCATGGCGCTCACCAGCGTCGACTTGCCGGCACCGGGGGGCCCGGTGACACCCACCAGGTGCGCACCCCGCGACGCGGCGAAGATCTGCGGCAGGATCGCCCGGACGGCGGGGTCGTCGCCCTCGATCCCGGTCAGCAGGCGCGCCAGCGCTCGGCGTTCGCCATTGACCGCTGCCTGGAGCAGGCGAGCCGCGTCGCTCGCCATCGGCTCAGCGGCTGCGACGTGCGTGCTCGCGGAAGTAGCGCGCGACCTCGCCGATGCTCGTGCCAGGTCCGAAGATCTCGGCGATGCCGGCCTCTTTGAGGGGGCCGATGTCGGCGTCTGGGATGATCCCGCCAGCGGCGATGAGCACGTCATCCATTCCCCGCTCGCGGATGAGCTTGGTGATCCGCGGCAGCAGGGTCATGTGCGCGCCGGAGAGGATCGAGAGGCCCACCACGTCGACGTCCTCTTGCTCGGCGGCGTCGGCGACCATCTCTGGCGTCTGACGCAGCCCGGTGTAGATGACCTCGAATCCCTCGTCGCGCAGGCCTCGGGCGAGCACCTTCGCACCCCGATCGTGCCCGTCCAGCCCCGGCTTGGCGATCAGGACGCGGATGGGCGTCGTGCGTCCGTCCGGCGCGGCCTGGGTCTCCGGATCAGCGGTCATGCGGCGCCGATTCTACCCGCCGGGGACGGACTCACGGCCGGTGCCGGACTCACCGGCGGCAGCGAGCCGGTCGATCTCGGCCGCCATCACCAGGTCCTTCGCGGTCAGTCCACCGGAAGCGTGGGTGGACAGGGTGAAGGTCACCCGCCGCCAGCGGATGAGCATGTCGGGGTGGTGATCGGCCGACTCGGCAACATCGGCGATCCTCACCACCAGCTCAATCGCCTCGCCGAACGAGGGTGACCGGACGGTGCGAGTGATCGCGTCGCCCTCGCGCGTCCATTCCGGGAGATGCTCGAGGCCGGAGGCGATCTCCGATTCGCTGAGCAGCGGTGCCCACGGCATCGGCTACGAGGCCTTGCCGATGAGGCGCAGGAACTCGTTTCGCGTCCGCCCGTCGCGTCGGAACGTGCCGAGCATGGCGCTCGTCACCATGCGAGCCTGCTCCTTCTTCACGCCGCGCATCATCGTGCATAGGTGGCTTGCCTCGACGACGCAGCCGACCCCTTTTGGATCGAGACGCTCCATGAGGAACGTGGCGATCTCGGTCGTCATCCGCTCCTGGATCTGGAGGCGTTTGGCATACAGCTCCACGATGCGCGGGATCTTCGACAGGCCGATGACCGTGCCGCGCGGCAGGTAGCCCACGCTCACCCGCCCGAAGAACGGCAGCAGGTGGTGTTCGCAGAGGCTGTAGAACTCGATGTCGCGCACGACGACCATCTCGTCGTAGTCCACCTGGTAGGTGGCCCCGTTGATCAGGCCATCCGGATCTGCCTGGTAACCCGACGTCAGCTCGGCGTACATCCGCCCGACCCGCTCCGGGGTCCCCGCCAGCCCGGGACGATCCGGGTCCTCGCCGATCTCCTGCAGCAGGGTTCGGACGGCGCGCGCGATCTCGCCGTCGCTGGGCTCATCGGTCATTGCCGCCGATGCTAGCAGCCGCCGGCGCCACTCCCCCGGACTAGCATGGGCCGATGCCGGCCGAGCTTCGTCTCCGTCCTCTTCGAGCCGATGAATGTGCCGATTGGCGGCGTGCCGTGACTGAGGGCTACGCGGCCGAGATCGAAACCATGGGCGACACGCCGCACGATGCGGCCTACGGCAAGGCCGAGAAGGACATGGTCGCCGTTCTTCCCGAGGGCCTCGCGACCCCGGGTCATTCGATCTTCGTCCTCGAGCGCGACGGGGAACGCGTTGGTCAGCTGTGGCTCGCGGAACGGACGATGGACGCACGGACGGTCATGTTCGTCTACGACATCGAGATCGACGAGCGCCACCGTGGAGCAGGGCTTGGCAGGTGGGCGATGCTCCTCGCCGAGGACGCGGCCCGGGCGCGCGGCATCCGCCGCATCGAGCTCAACGTCTTTGGTGGCAACTGGGTGGCCCGACGTCTCTACCGCTCCCTCGGGTACGTCGAACGATCGATTTCCATGGGAAAGGACCTAGGCGATCCGCCGACACCGCGATAGACTCTGCCGGCCAGCCCGGGCATTCGCAGCACGCCGATGAAATCGATACGGGGGACCATGATCCTTCACTCCCCTTCTCCACGCTCGCGTTTCGCCCTCCGCGGCATGCCCACGCTGGGTCCCGACCGGGTCGCGGTCGAGCTCGCCAAGCGGCTGGACGACTCCTATCACTACGTTCGGCATGCCGCCGCCGCCGGGCTTGAGCTGGTAGAAGCGGTGGTCGTTGGGCCGGGCGGGACCTGGACCCTGACCCAGGCCAACCAGCGCGGCAGGTTCCACAAGCGCAACGGCCACTGGTATCGCTGGAACGGCTCCACGGACTCGTGGATCCCGTGGGATGCGCAGATGATCACGGTGGCGCGACTGGCGGGCCATCGGCTCGAGCTCGCCCTGGAGCGGGCCGGCCTCCCCTCCACCGTCGAGGCTTGCCTGGTGACGAGTCGCGAGGCCGTGGTCGACTGGGAAGAGAACCAGCGCCCCGGGATCCACGTCCACGACAACCTCGACAAGCTCGCGCGGCGCATGGGTCGCGACGAGACCCTCAGCGACGCCCAGGTCGAGCGGATCGTCGCGCTCCTCGACCCGCGCCAGCCCCTCCCTCGCCTCGCTCCCTCCGCCCCGCGCGGCTGAGTGGCCCTGCCCGACTCCCCGCCGAACGCCGCCGCGCGACAGGCTGATCCAGCCACCTGTTCGCGAGTGGCCGCGGCGGCCATTGCCGAGATCGTCGTCGTGGTCGCGCTTGCGGCTGGGTACATCGTTCCGCCCTTCGCCATCGCCGTGGTCTGGCCGCTCCTCTTCCTCGTCCCTGGCTGGGCGCTGGTAGCCCTGGCGCAACCACGGATCGGCGCCACCGGGCGGCTGGGCCTCGCCATCATCCTGTCGGTCGCCATCGGCCCGCACCTGGTCTATTGGCTCTCGTTGGCGCTCGGCTACCACCGCGAGACCGTGTTCCTTGCCGCCGCGCTGCTGGCCCTGCCGATCCCGGTTGCCGCGGCCCGCGGCGCGCCCGTGGCCGGCCTGGGGCGAGGACTTCGCGCGTCGGTCGCGGCCGTGAGCCGCGACCGCTGGCCGTTCGTGCTGGCCGCCGTCGGGGCGGCGTTCGTCGCGGGCGTGCTGGCCAGTGGGATCTGGCACGTCACGCCGGCTGGGGTGGACAGCGGCGGGTCGAACTGGAGCGACCTCGCCGTCCATCTCTCGATCGCCCAGAGCCTCAACGCCGGGAATTTCCCGCCGCAGGTCCCCTATTTTGCGGGCGCCCCGCTCGTCTACCACTGGTTCGCCGATTTCCACGCGGCGATCGCCGCCGACGCAGCGGGGTTGTTCGCAATCCCCGTCTTCATCGCCTCGTCCGCGATCCTGGCGGCCGCCCTGGTCCTGCTCGTCCACGGCCTGGCGCGCGTGCTCATGCGGGCGCCCGGCGCGCGTCGCGCGGCGCTCATCGCGGCGGCCTTCGCCGTGTTCGCCGGCGGCCTGGGCTGGATCAAGTTCGTCGGCGACGTGACCGCCGGGATCGGGAGCCCGATCGACCTGATCACCCACAACAGCTATGACAACTCGTGGTACGACGCCCTGGGGCGCGTGAGCTGGCCCTACTTCCACATCCCATCGGTGATGGCCACCGGGCTGCTCGTGCACCGAGCGACCACGGCTGGCCTGCCGATGCTGGTCGGGATGGTCCTTCTCCTCTCCTCCGGGCTGCCCTCCCGGCGGATGCACGAGGCGGGCTGGCGGGATCGGCCGTGGCTCATCGGCCTCGCGGGACTCCTTGGAGCCCTGCTCGCCCCCTTTCATTTCTTCTTCTTCCCAGCCGGACTGCTCCTCGCGCTGCTGTGGGTCGTCATCGGCGGACGGCTCGTCGATCGCGACGCGCCTCGCAACGCACTGCTATTCCTGGGTCCTTACCTCCTCGGCCTGCCGTTCGCACTGGCGGCCATCGTCCAGTCGAGCGGGTCCGGGGCGCTGCGCTGGGTGCTCTTGAACGGCGGCTGGGAATCGGCGCCGCGCGCGGACGGTCCGTTGGCGGTCGCCTTCTTCTACGTCACCAACCTGGGTCTGCCGCTCATCATGGCCCTCGCGGCGGTGCTCGCCCGGCGGACCCCTGCGCGCCTCTTCCTGGGAGCGTGGGCGGTCGCCCTGTTCGCCATCCCGAACCTGGTCCAGGCGAGCAGCGTCGGCTTCGACATGGGCAAGTACTTCCAGGCGATGGCGATCTCACTGGCCATCCTCGCCGGTTGGCTCATGCGCCGATGGCGGTGGTGGGCGCTCCTTCCCGCCTTCGCGTTGGCGATCCCCTCGCCGCTGCTGGTGAGCGGCTGGACAGCGTTGAGCCGCGAGCAGGTGCTCTCGGCCAATGAGCTCGCCGCGGCCGCCTGGATCGCCGACAACACCCCGGGGACCGCGGTGTTCGCCACCGATGGCTGGCTCAACGCCCCCACCGACCCTGCCGGGCGGCTTCGCCTCCTCACATTCACGCCGTACGTCGCCAACCTGGGCTACGACCCGGATCGGCGCGCCGCCCAGCTGAACGAGATCTATTGCGGCGGGGACCCGGCGCGTTCCCTCGCGCTCCTCCACCAGCTCGGGGCCACCTACCTGATCGATGCAGGGAGACCGCAACCGTGCGGCGAGTCGGTCAACTTCCGCGGGGCTCGGGGCTTCCAGCAGGTCTTTGCCAATCCCTCGCTGCGAATCCTGCGGGTCAGCCCCGTATCATCCGGCCCATGACGGGAGGCGCTGCAACGGGCTCGGCCGGCGGGGCGGTCGTCGCACTCGAGCACGTCACGAAGCGCTACGGGCCCCCGGGCACGCCGTCTGCGGTGGACGACCTGAGCCTGACGGTGCCCGCCGGCGAGATCTGCGTCCTGGTCGGACCGTCGGGGTGCGGCAAGACGACCACCATGAAGATGATCAACCGCCTGGTCGAGCCGACCTCGGGGCGGCTGACGATCGACGGGGTTGACGTCACGAAGCTGCCGGCGGTGGAGCTGCGGAGGCAGATTGGCTACGTCATCCAGCAGGTTGGCCTCTTCCCGCACATGACCGTCGGCCAGAACGCGGCGGTCGTGCCGCGGCTCCTGCGCTGGCCGGAGCCACGCATCCGCGACCGCGTCGAGGAGCTGCTAGACCTGGTCGGGCTCGATCCTGCGACGTATCGTGACCGCTACCCCACGGAGCTGTCCGGCGGCGAGCGCCAGCGGGTGGGCGTCGCCCGCGCACTGGCCGCCGACCCGCCGGTCATGCTCATGGACGAGCCATTCGGCGCCGTCGACCCCATCCGGCGCGAACGGCTGCAGAACGAGTTCCTGCGGCTCCAGGCGCAGGTCCGCAAGACGATCGTGTTCGTCACCCACGATGTCGACGAGGCCATCAAGATGGCGGACCGGATCGCCATCCTCCAGCGCGGCGGAGTCCTGGCCCAATACGACACTCCCGATGCGATCCTCGCCAGCCCGGCCTCGGACTTCGTCGAGCGCTTCGTCGGAGCCGACCGCGGGCTGAAGCGCCTCTCCCTGGCCCGTGTCCGCGATCTCCCGCTCCTGAAGGCAGTGGTCGTGCAGGCCGACACCGACCGCGCCGAGGCCCGCCGCGACCTCGACGAGGCTCCGGTCGATTACGCACTCCTGGTGGACGCGCGCGGACGGCCGCTGGGCTGGGTCGGCGCGCGCGACCTCGCGGGCTCGGGCCCCGTCGACCCGTCACGGGCGACGCCGGGCGCCAGCCTTCTCGAGCCGGAGACGACCCTGCGGGATGCGCTCTCCGCGATGCTCGCCTCGTCGGTCCAGCTCGGTGCCGTGGTCGACGAGCACGACGAGGTCCTGGGCCTCATCGGGGTCGACCAGATCAGCGAGGTCCTCCAGCGCAACCGGCTGCCCGGAGATCGCCGCCCGACGGCCGCCGAGGCCTGAGATGCCCCCCGGCGAACCGCTCATCAGGCCGGCGTGGATCGTCGACAACCTCGACGTCATCGCGCAGCGCACGTGGGAACACGTTGGCATGACCGTCACGGCCGTGGTCATCGGCTTTGCGCTCTCGTTCGTGTTGGCGATCCTAATCCGGCGCCATCGGACGCTCACCGCCACCGTCATCGGCACCGCCGGCGTGCTGTACGCGATCCCGAGCCTTGCCCTGTTCGCGTTCCTGATCCCCTTTACCGGGATCAGCTTCCTGACCGCCGAGATCGCGCTGGTCAGCTACACGCTCCTGATCCTGGTACGCAACATCCTGCTCGGACTCGACAGCGTGCCGGCCGACGTGCTCGAGGCGGCCAGCGGGATGGGCTACACCGACTGGAGGCGCCTCTGGCAGGTCGAGCTGCCCATCGCGCTGCCGATCATCGTCGCGGGCCTGCGGATCGCGACGGTCACCACCATCGGCCTGGTCACCGTCACCTCCCTCATCGGCCAGGGAGGGCTCGGCTGGCTGATCGTCGTGGATGGCATCGACGGTTTCTTCCCGACGGCCATCTGGGTCGGGGCGCTCCTCTCCGTGGGGCTGGCGGTCGTGGCCGATGTCTCGCTGCTCCTCGTCCAGCGCCGCCTGACGCCGTGGGCGTTCAAGCGGGCGACGGCATGAAGCTCCTCGACGAGCTGGCGGCGTGGCTCTCCGACCCCCAACATTGGACGGGGCCCGACGGCATGCTTCGGCGACTGGTCGAACACCTTGGCTTCTCCGTGGGGACGCTCCTGCTGGCGGTGGCCATCGCCCTCCCGCTGGGCCTCGCCATCGGCCATACGGGACGGGGGGCGACGGTGGCCATCAACGTCGCGAACATCGGACGCGCGATCCCCACCCTGGCGATCATGGGCATCGTCCTGACCATCACCGCCGGATGGTGGCTGCCTTATGGATTCTTCCTGATTCCGACGGTGGCGGCACTCACCGCGCTCGCCATCCCGCCGATCGTCACGAACACGTACGCCGGCTTGCGCGAGGTCGACCCGGACGCCATCGAGGCCGGTCGGGGGATGGGCATGCGCGAGCTGCAGCTGCTCTGGCTGGTCGAGGTCCCGCTGGCGCTGCCGTCCATCCTCGCCGGCCTGCGCATCTCCGCGGTCCAGGTCGTGGCCACCGCGACCCTCGCCGCGGTACTGGGGGCCGGCGGCCTGGGCCGGCTCATCATCGACGGGATCGCGCAGCACGACGACGCGCAGCTGTTCATGGGGGCGGTGCTGGTCGCCACCCTGTCGATCCTCACCGAGCTGGGATTCGCCGCTATCGGGCGGGTCGCGACCTCGCCCGGCCTCAGGAGCGAGCGGATCCGAGTGGCCGAGGCGGCCGGCTCCGCCGAGACGCCGAAGCTGCCACCGTCCTAGCGGCGACCGAATGAAGCACCGGGTTGAACCTGGCTGAAACCGTCCGCATATTCCTGACATCGGAGCGTCATCAATCCGCTGCTAGACTCCGAGGCCAACCGCCGCGTGCCGGCGGCAATCCGTACTACCAGAAGGAGGACCCAATGCGGAGATTCCGCATGCTTGCCCTCGGGGCGTCCGTGCTCGCACTGCTGGTCAGTGCCTGCTCGACGGGAGGGGGCGGCAGCAGTCCATCGACGGCGAGCTCGCAGGCAGCCAAACCGAAGGTCACCATCGGCTCGGCGAACTTCACCGAATCGGCGCTCGTGGCCGAGATCTATGCCCAGGCCCTGGAGGCCAAGGGCTTCACCGTCGATCGCAAGCTCAACCTCGGAGACCGCAAGCTGACGAATGCCGCGCTCAAGAGCGGCCAGATCAACCTCATGCCGGAGTACCTCGGCTACGAGGCGGCCGAGCTCAAGGCGACCTCCACCGGGGACGCGGTTGCCACTGCCGCTGCGCTGAAGACGGCGCTTGCAGCGTTGGGGCTCACGTCCCTGAACTACGCGCCGGGCACGGATCAGAACGGGTTCGCGGTCCGCAAGGAGACGGCGGACCAGTTCTCGCTCAAGACCATGTCCGATGCGGCCAAGGTCGCCGCCCAGCTGAAATGGGGGCTGCCGCCGGAGTGCAGCACGAACGCTGGCTGCGGCAAGGCGCTCAAGGACGCGTACGGCATCGACATCACCGCGCCCGGCTTCCAGTGGGTGAAGCTCGCACCGTGCTCTTCGCAGATCGCAGTCGCGCTCAACACCCGGAACGTCGATGTGGGCGAGCTGTGCACCACCCAGTCCGACATTGCCCGGTTCAACTTCGTCCTCCTGGAGGACGACAAGCAGACGCAGAGCACGGGAAACCTGGTGCCGGTGCTGCGCAAGGACCTCGCCGACCAGGGGGGGGCCGTCCTGGCAGACACGCTCAACGCGGTCTCGGCCAAGCTGACGACCGAGGAGCTCGGGCAGATGAGCCTCAAGACGGACGTCCAGAAGGCCAAGATCGAAGATGTCGCCAAGCAGTTCCTGACGGACAGCGGCCTCCTGTAGCTACCACCGTCGACGGAGGCCGATGGGCGGGCGCCCCCGAACGGGACGCCCGCCTTATCCTTTCCCCGGTAGCCATGAGCGAACACCTCGACCTCGCCGATTGGCGCAGGCGCGTGGATTCCATCTACGAGACGCTGCGCAACGACGCCCGAGCCGAGCCGATGCGGCTGGTGGGCTTTCGCGCCGCCAAGGATCGGCTGTTCGCGGAACACCCGCAGTCGCCGGTTCCGGCGGACGAACGGCCGGCGTTCCGCGGGCTGCCCTATTGGCGCCACGACCCTGCGGTCCGCTTTACGACCTCGCTGATTCCCGATCCGGACGCGCCACCTCTGGACCTGCCGCGCTCAGGGGAGGGCCCGTCGTTCCCGTACTCGAGGATCGGCTGGGTCGAGTTCAGCGTCGATGGCACCCCCTGCCGGCTGGCGGTCTACTGGCTGAACGAGTACTCCGGCGGCATCTTCATCCCGTTCCGCGACGCGACCAGCGGTGGCGAGTCGTATGGGGCCGGTCGCTACCTGTGGGATTCCGCCAAGGGCGCCGACCTGGGCTCCTCCGGGAACGACCTGGTGATCGACTTCAACTACGCGTACCACCCGTCGTGTGTCTACGACCCGCGCTGGAGCTGTCCGCTCTCGCCGCCGGAGAACCGGCTTGCAGTCCCGATCCGCGCCGGCGAGCGGCTGGCGGAGGGCCACGCGTGAGCGGCGCGCCGGCGCGCGAGCAATCGCGGTCGGGCGACCAGCGACCGGCGCGCCACTGCTACAAATGCGGGCGGGAGATCGGCCCGGACGAAACGATCTGCGCGATCTGCAACCGGGCGGGGATGGCAACACCGTCCGCGACGCAGTACCACGGCACGGTGGCGGTCGCCATCGTCCTCGCCGTCGCGCTGCTGGCTGGGGCTGCCAGCCTGGCGATGCGCGGCATCGGCCCCTACAGCGCCAGCACCCTGCGGGTGCAGCCTGACAGCCCTGGGTCCGTCGTCGCCAGTGTGGCGGTCACCAATAAGGGCACCAGGGCAGGGCGGGCGAAATGCGCGCTGCGCGCGATCGATGCGGCCGGCCACGAGGTGGCGACCGCCAACGCCATCACCCCCGAGGTGGCTGCCGGGGCATCGGTCACCATCGAACAGCGCATCGCCGGCGTGGATGGCGCCGCCAGCGTGGTGGTCACCTGCCAGTGAGGCTCCGGCGAGGTGCGCGGGGCCGCAGTGCGCCGGCCGCTCAGGCGAGGTAGACGACCACCGGTACCAGCCCGTGAGACCGCGGCAGGTCGGTGACCAGCGCCCAGGCCTCTGGTGTCAGGTCAGCCACTCGCTGGTCGTTCGTGCCCCAGTAGCAATCGCACCAATCGACGACGGCCAACCGGGCGCAACGGTCCGCGCAGACGGTCACGGTGGTCACCACGCTCCCGGTGTGCGCGCCGCCGAGCGGCCCGGGCAACGCCACGACAGCGCGCCCGATGAACCCCGCCGTGCCGGGGTAATTGCTCGCGACGCCACGGGCCTGCGGCGTAGGTGCGGTGTCGGAAGCAGCACTGCCTGACGCCGGCCGCGCCGCTTGGGCAGGGCGGCGGTCGAGCAGTTGAGCGGCATCGGGTCGAGTCATGAGCGATGGGATGTCCATCGTCGCAGTGGAATGGGTTGATGACCGGCCTGCGCCGGAATGGGATGCCGGCGTGCAGGCCGTCGCAACGGACGCGACCAACAGCAGGGCAGGAAGGAGCAGGGTGACACGCACCCTCATGGGATCTGGCAACAGGTTCTCCGGATGCGGGTTCCATCGGGCTCTGCGCCAGATCAGGGCGAACAATCGGGTGCTCGCCCGCGACGCGGCCTCGGGGGCGGCCAACTTGGAGGCCGCCAGGTCCTAGCCCATTCGGGCTAGCAGGTCCTATACCACCCGCACCGTGACAGGCGCCTCGCGACCTGTCAAACGAGCGTACCCTCGCCGCATGCGTCGTCTTGTAGCCGGGCTGCCGCTGGCGGCTGTCGGATCCCTCTTGCTGCTTGGCCTGGCGCTCGCCGCGGGACCGCCCTTCCCTGGCCCGGTCAGCGGTCAGCGCGTATACGACGTCCCAGGGGCGCTGTCACCGCAAACGGTTGCGGCGCTCGAAAAGGAGATCAGCGCCATCGAGGCGCGCAGCGGCGCTCAGATCGTCATCTACCTCCAGGTCGATCCGGATGCGACGGACGACAGCAACCTGCAGGCGGCGCGGAAGCTCATCGATCAGTGGGGCATCGGCCGCAGTGGCTTCGACGACGGCCTGGTCGTCCTGCTGGGCCTGCAGCCGGACCTCCGGCACGGCAAGGTCAGCATCGCCACCGGGTCGGGCTTCGACGGCGCCTACCTCAACGCGGGCCAGCTGAAGACGATCATCGACGATGACTTCACGCCATCGGCGCGCGAGGGCGACCTGGCCACTGCGCTGCGCAATACGCTGGCGGCGGTCGACCAGGGGGTCGTACCCAGTGGGTCGGAGCGGCTCCAGCGCTCGCGCCAGCTGAACGCCGTGCTGGGCCTGGTCCTGGCGCCGGTCGCACTGTTCGGCTCGGTGGCCCTCGCCTACCTCAGCTGGCGGCGCCGCGGTCGCGATCCTTACTTCTCCGACTCGCCGTCGGTGCTGATGGCGGGACCGCCGGCGGACCTGACCCCGCCGCTGGCCACGGTCGTGCGCGACGGGCGCTCCGGGCAGCGCAGCCTGACGACGGCACTCATGGAGCTCGCCAGCCGGCGCTGGATCGCATTCCGCGACGTCGACGTTCCCGTCGTGGACGGTGAAGGTGGTCCGAGCATCGAGATGCTCCCGGCACAGCCCCGCCCCGGGCGTCCGATGGGCGGGCCCGAGGAGTACCTGCTCAACGCGCTGCGCGGGATGGCCGGCAGCCTCGGAACGCTCGATCGAGAGGCGCTCGGCCGCCTCCACGAGTCGATCGGCGACTTCAACCAGCTGCTGGAGGCCGATGCCGTACGCCTGGGCTGGTTCCACGAGCAGCCGCGGCGCTCGGTGGCGAGGTGGCTCGCCGTCGCTTCGGTTGAGATCCTGGCCAGCGGACTGGGAGTGGCGGCCGGCCTGTTCATGCCGAGCGGTGGCGCGCTCCTGCTGGGGGTTGCCTTTGGTCTCGGCGGCCTGGTAACCCTCGCCTTCGCGTTTGCCATGCCGCAGCGCACGCCGAACGGCGCGATGGTCGACGGGATGTTGAAGGCCTACCGCCGGACCCTCAAGCTGACCCTGGAGCAGTCCCGCTCGATGGAGCAGGTGGTCGGCGACCCGACGGTCCGCATCTTCGCTGGCACGCCGGACGATGCGGTCGTATGGGGCATCGCCCTCGGGCTGCACAAGGAGGTTGCCGACCTCCTCGAACGGAGCCTCCAGGACCGGCTTGCGGGCGGGACGCAGGCCGCCAGCGCCTGGTACCCGCTCTGGCTGGGAACGTCAACGGGCTATGCCTCGGTGGGAGCCGATGGCACGGTGGCCCAAGCCAGCGGCGGTCTCTTCTCCGGCTCCCCCATCCCCGACGTGGGCGGCATGTTCAACGCCCTGGGCACCATTGGCAGTCCGCCTCCTTCGAGTGGCGGGGATGGCGGAGGAGGGGGCGGAAGCTTCGGCGGCGGGTCGAGCAGCGGAGGCGGCGGCGCCAGCGGCAGCTTCTAGCGCATCGCGCGTGCTGGCCAATGGCTCATCAGGCGGCTAGAGTGCGCCCATGACGAATGAACGACGCGGCGGCCGCCGACCGCCACCACGGCAAGGCGGCGGGGGCGGCCACGGCGACTTCCGGCCCTACCGGCCAAGGCCCGCGTACGGGACGCCACCGGACGAGGGCGCGCAGCGCGATTTCACGCCGCGCGAGTTCACGCCTCGCCAGGGACCCAGCCAGGGCAGGGGCGGATACGCGCCACGCCCAGCCGGCCGACCTGCCGGTGTCGCGCCTCGTCCCGCGAGCGATGAGGGCGGCATGGCGATCCGCGTCGACCCGAGGCGGCTGGGCCTCCTGAAGGAGCTCGCGGCCGCGGAAGGACTGCGGCCTGGACAGCTCGTCCAGCGCTGGGTCGAGGAGCGCCTCGACGCCGAGCGGAGCGGCGAGGCGGCCCCCGCCGCACGGTCGGGCGGCATCGTATCGGAGCGGGTTCAGGCGCTCGAAGTGAGCCTGGCGGCGCTCGCCGGGCGCATCGAGCAGGTCGTCGCGCGCCTGGGAGCGGTCGAGTCCGCCGCACAGTACGCGGTACCTGCCCCCGCACCCGTTGCGGCCGGAGGACCCGTGACCCAGGCACCGGAGGCCGCGCCCGTAGCCGCTACCCCGGTGCCGCGCCGTCGCGGCCGGCCGCGCAAGCATCCGATCGCGGAGCCGACGCCGGGTGCGCCCAACGGCAAGGTCGCGCTCCACGACGAGATCATCGCCGTCATCCGCGATCGGGGGCCGGCGACCGCCGCTGAGCTCGCCACCGCGATCCACGACCGCGGCCAGTACCGCCCGCCGCGGTCAGCGAAGCCGCTCGACGCGGCAACGGTCAACAGCCGAGTCTCGAACCCCGTCTATCGCGCCCGCTTCAAGCGTTCAGGCCGCAAGATCGGCCTCGCCGAATAGGCTTCCGGCTCACCGGAGTCTGGCGCTCAGTCCTCGAGAACGAACGTCACCAGGATGTTGGCCTGGAACTCGAGCGCGCCGTCCCGGCCGACATTGACGCGTTCCTCCTTGACCCAGGCGCCGCGGACGCCACGCAGCGTGCGCGTGGCACGCGACATTCCCTGGCGGATGGCGTCTTCGAAGGAATCGTTGGAGGTGCATGACAGCTCGGTGACACGGGCGACGGACATGAGGACCTCCTGCGCATGCTGGTTGTGCGGGTGGCCAGTATGGCCCGATGGCGCCGCCGTCACCAGCCCTCAGCCGGTGCCCCCGTCGTGTCCCCGCGCCCAGGTGACCAGCGTTTCTGCCGAGCCTGCGTTGACCACCATCTGAGGTTCGATCCCGCACAGGAAGGCCCGCTCGCACCCATTCGGAAGCCATGCGAGCTGCCCCGGGGCGTGGGCGTCCGAATCAATCGAGAAACGACATCCGGACTCGACGGCCAGCCGCAGCAGCCGCTTGGGCGGATCGAGCCGCTCGGGACGGCTGTTGATCTCGACCGCCTTGTCGAATCGCAGCGCGGCGGCGAAGACGATCTCCGGATCGAACGCGGACGGTGGCCGCCGCCGCTTCCCGGTGACCATCCGGCCGGTGACATGGCCGAGGATGTCGAGATGCGGGTTCGCGAGCGCGGTGACAAGGCGGCGGGTCATGAATCGTCCATCCATGCGCAGCTCCGAATGGACGCTTCCGACCACCACGTCGAGGCGGGCGAGCAGTTCCGGCTCCTGGTCGAGGCTCCCGTCCGGCTCGATGTCGACCTCGATCCCGGTGAGGATCCGAAATGGCGCGAGCTCGGCGTTGAGCGTTGCCACCTCCTCGAGCTGATCGCGGAGGCGAGCCGCAGACAACCCGTTGGCGACCCTCAGCCGTGGCGAGTGATCGGTGAGGACCATGTACTCGTGGCCAAGATCGCGGGCGCTCTCTGCCATCTCGCGGATCGGAGAGCGGCCATCGGACCAGTCGGAGTGGACGTGGCAGTCGCCGCGCAACGCTGCGAGGAGCTCGCCCGCTCCCTCCGCGACCGGGCGGCCACCGGTCGCCTCCAACCGGCGCAGGTAGACCGGCTCCTCGCCACGCAGCGACTCGGCGATCGTCCGCTCCAGCACCTCGCCGATCCCCGGCAGCTCGTGGAGCGTCCCGTGGCGCGCCCGGTCGTGGAGCTCACGGACGTCGAGCCGGGCAACCGTGGCTGCGGCGCCACGAAAGGCGCGCACCCGATAGCTCGGCTCACTCGCTGCCTCGAGCAGGAAGGCGATCCGCCGCAGGTCTGCACCGGGGTCGCGTTCAGGCGCCATCGGTCCATGCCCGTCAGGCGACGGTCAGGATCCTTCGTGGGTTCTCCACGGTCATCGTCGCGATCTCGCCCTCGCCGACGGCAGCCGTGCGCAGGTGCGGAAGGAAGTGCTGTGCGACATACGTGTAGCCCGCTCCGCCGTACGCCTTGAGCTGCGCGTTGGCGGACACGTCCTGGCTCAGCAGCAGCCGATCGGCGTACCCGCGCTCGAGCAGTTCGACGATCAGCTCCACGAGCTGCGCCTCACGGGCAGCGGCGTATTCGCCCGGACGCCCCAGCTGGTCGAAGCCCACGTTCGCTCCGCGGTCAAGGATGGCGAGGTAGTAATCGAGATCAAGGAGGCTGTCGGCATGCCCGATGACGACCCGCGACGGGTCGAGCCCCTCCTCCTCGAAGATCCGCAGCTGAGCGAGCCCGACGACGCTCTCCAGGGCATGGGTCTGGATGGCCAGCCCGGTCTGTCGGGCGGCGCGCGCCGCGGCGCGGTGGACTCGCTCCTCGGCGGGCGAGATCCAGGCCTGGTCCGTCCCGATCTCGCCGATGATCCCCGGGTGGACGCCGGTCTCCTCGACCCCGTGCTCGCATTCGGCCACGATCTGGTCGGCGAGACGGTCGACCGAGCGGCGCTCGATCGCCTCCGAGGCGGGATAGTGGCTGCCCAGGTACCAGCCCGCCCCCATCACGATGTACAGCCCGGAGCGCAGGGCCAGGCTTCGCAGCCAGATGGGATCGCGGCCATGCCCCACCGAGCTCACGTCGACGACGCAGCTGCCACTGCGCCGCCTGAAGTCGTGGAGCTCCTCGACCATCAGCTCCAGATCGGGCGTGAAGTCGGTGCGTTGCGAGCGGGTTTCGAGCAGCTCGTGACGGCAGGAGGTGTGCTCGTGGGGGAGGGTGAAGCCGACCCGTTCCGGCGGGATCGGACCGGTCACGGTGACGATGCGCGCGGCCATGCTGCACCTTTCATCGATTGGCGCCGGTCAGGTGGTTTGAGCTGCCGGCGTCCTGGGAGTTGATGAGGCCGCCCATCTTGCCACGGCGCTCGTTCCGGCTGACACGGGCGGCGGCAGGCGCTAGCCTTGCCGGATCGGCGCCGCACAGCCCGCCGGACCCCCATGACGCACTCCGAGAAAGGTGGCCCATGGTCTCGTCGACGCCTCCCGTTCGCAGCGTCTGGACCGTCGCACAGCAGAAGGTCGACGAGGCGGCGGAGCGGCTCCGGCTCGACGAGGGGATGCACCGCGTCCTCCGCGTTCCCAAGCGCGAGCTGGAGGTCCACTTCCCGGTCCGCTTCGACGACGGGCAGGTCAACACCTTCACCGGCTATCGCGTCCACCACAACCTCAACCGCGGCCCCGCCACCGGCGGGGTTCGCTATACGCAGGACCTCACCCTTGACCTGGTGCGCGCCAACGCGATGTGGAACACGTGGAAGGCGGCCCTTGTCAAGATCCCGTACGGGGGAGCGTTCGGCGGCGTGGTCGTCAATCCTCGAAGGCTCTCGGTGCACGAGCGCGAAGGCCTCACGCGGCGCTACGCGACCGAGATCAAGCTGCTCATCGGCCCCGAGCGCGACATTCCGAGCCCTGACGTCAACACCGGCTCCCAGACGATGGCCTGGATGATGGATACCTACTCCATGCACCTGGGCTACACCGTGGCGGGCGTGGTGGCTGGCAAGCCGCTCGGGGTGGGCGGAACCGCCGGCCGACGCGAGGCCACCAGCCGCGGGGCGTTGCGAGCGACCCTGGCGGCGGCGAAGCGCCATGGGATCAAGCTCGACGGCGCCACGGTCGCGATCCAGGGCTTCGGCCGGGTGGGATCCACGCTCGCGGAGATGCTGCAGGCGGTCGGGATGCGGATCGTTGCAATCGCCGACGACCACGACGCGGTCCTCAATCCGCGAGGCATCGACGTCGGGACGGCGGTCGACTTCATGCGGCAGCACGACGCCATCCAGGGCCTCCCTGAGGCGGAGCCGATCGACCGAACGGCCCTCTTCGATACCGAGTGCGCCCTGCTCGTCTCGGCCGGCGTCCAGGACCAGATCGACGGCCCGGTTGCTGAGCGGATCAGGGCCTCCATTGTCGTTGAAGCGGCGAATGGGCCGACGACCCCGGAGGGAGAGCAGGTGCTGGCGGACCGCGGGATCCCGGTCCTCCCCGACATCCTGTGTACCGCCGGCGGGATGGTGCTGAGCTACTTCGAGTGGGTCCAGGACATGCAGTCGTTCTTCTGGACCGATGCCGAGATCAGCGAGAACCTGGACCGCATCATCGACGACGCGACCGAGGGGGTCTTCGCCATGGCGGAGGAGCAGAAAGTCGACCTCCGCAGCGCCGCGATGATGCTCGCCGTGGGGCGGGTCGCGGATGCGACGAACCTGCGCGGCCTCTATCCCTGATCGTCGAGGTTGCAGCCCCATCGGTCCAGCGGGGAAGATGCGCCCATGACCGACCGCGACGCCTGGGACGAGCACCAGCGATCCTGGGAGACCGAGCGCCTGCGCCCCGCGCTGGAGAAGGCGCCGGAGCGGCGTGATCGGTTCATCACGCAGTCGGGCGTCGAGATCGACCGGGTCTACACCCCTGAGGATCTGCGCGATCCGTCGAACGACCCCGACCGGGACCGACCGCGCTACGCGTTCAGCCCGAGGGCGTCAGCCAGAGCCGATGGCGATGCCACCGTGGGCTGGGACGAGATCGACGACCTGGGGCTACCCGGCGAGCCGCCGTTCACCCGCGGGATCCACCCAACCGGCCACCGCGGCCGGCTGTGGACGATGCGCATGTTCGCGGGGTTCGGAACCGCCGAGGACACGAACGATCGCTTCAAGAAGCTGATCGCCGCCGGCGGGACGGGGCTCTCGATCGCGTACGACATGCCGACCCTGTACGGCTACGACCATGACGACCCGCATGCCGCGGGCGAGTTCGGGACCTGCGGGGTGGCGGTCAGCAGCCTGGCCGACATGGAGATCCTGATCAGCGGGCTCCCGGTCGACCAGATCAGCACCAGCATGACCATCAACTCGCCCGCTGCGATGATCTGGGCGATGTACATCGTCGCCGCCGAGAAGGCCGGCGTGCCCCGTGCCCAGCTCACCGGGACGTTGCAGAACGACATCCTCAAGGAGTTCATCGCCCAGAAGGAGTACATCTTCCCGCCGGCCCCATCCCTGAAGCTCGTGACGGACACCGTCGAGTTCGGGACCCGCGAGCTGCCGCGCTGGAACACGATCAGCATCTCGGGCTATCACATCCGGGAGGCGGGCTCCACGGCGGTCCAGGAGCTCGCGTTCACGATCGCCGACGGGATCGCCTACGTCGAAGACGCGCTCGCCCGCGGCCTGCGGTTCGACGATTTCGCGCCGCGCCTCTCCTTCTTCTTCAACTCGCACAACGACTTCTTCGAGGAGATCGCGAAGTTCCGCGCGGCGCGCCGCATCTGGTACAAGCTCTGCCGGGAGCGCTTCGGCGCGGAGAACGAGCGGTCCGCGTGGATGCGCTTCCACACCCAGACCGCCGGTGTCTCGCTGACCGCCCAGCAGCCGCTGAACAACCTGACCCGGGTGGCGATCCAGGCGCTGGCCGGTGTCCTCGGCGGCACCCAGAGCCTCCATACCGATGCGTACGACGAGGCGTGGGCGGTCCCCAGCGAAGAGGCCGCGCTGCTCGCGCTTCGCCAGCAGCAGGTCATCGCGGAGGAGTCCGGCGTGGCGAACACAGTAGACCCGCTGGGCGGGTCGTACTTCGTGGAAACCCTCACCAATCGCACCGAGCAGGCGGCCTGGCGCTACATCGCCCAGATCGACACGATCGGGGGCATGGTCAAGGCCATCGAGGCGGGGTTCCCCCAGGCGGAGATCGCGAACGCCGCCTACGAGCAGTCGCGCGAGGTGGATGCCCACGAGCGAGAGATCGTGGGCGTGTCCCGGTACGCCGACGCGAACGAGGAGCTGCGCATCCCCCTCCTCGAGATCACGGCCGACCAGGAGCGACGGCACCTCGCCCGACTCGCTCGCGTGCGATCCGAGCGCGACGCCGATGCCCATGCCACTGCTATGCGCCGGCTCGACGACGAGGCGCGGCGCGGCGACACGAACCTCATGCCGGCGATCATCGAGGCGGTCGGGGCCTACGCGACGATCGGCGAGATGTGCGGGGTCCTTCGCGCCCTATACGGCGAATACCGGGAGCCCCTCGCCGTCTAGCCAGCATCCCGGAGCCAGCGAATTGGGCGCCATCGGCTCGTTCTGGCGTCCCTACGTTCCGCCGTCCCCTAGCCGGCGTCGAAGCCATCCGCGATCGCCAGGTGGGCCGTGCGGGCAGACGGCCGATTTGGCGGAGGTCCGGCGCGGCACCGCGGCAGCGGGTTGTCGCGGTGGATCGCAGGGCACGCGCCCGCGCCGAACCTCCGACCGTACGCAGCCTGCCACATCGCCGCTTACTGACCGCTTATCGGCGGATTCGCGCCTCCCCTACCATGGCCGGAACCGATGAAGCTTCACCTGGTCGACGCCACCTTCGAGCTCTTCCGTGCGTTCTACTCGCCCGGTCGGTCGATGGAATACGGCCCGGACGGGCGCCCGGTCAACGCGGTCCACGGCCTGGTCGACTCCATGCTCTCGCTCCTCCGCGAGACCGACGTCACGCACATCGGCGCGGCGACCGACCACGTCATCGAATCCTGGCGAAACGACGTCTACCGCGGGTACAAGTCGAGCGCCGGCATGCCGCCCGACCTCCTGAGCCAGTTCAACGATGCCGAGCGCGCACTCCGTGCCCTGGGCATCACCACCTGGGCGATGGTCGAGGACGAGGCCGATGATGCCATCGCCACCGCGGTCGCACGATTCGGTGACGATCCCCGCCTCGAGCAGATCGTCATCTGCTCGGTCGATAAGGACCTCGCCCAGTGCGTCGATGACGAGCGGATCGTCCTCCGCGACCGCATGCGGCGGATCACGTACGACGAGGACGGCGTGATCACCAAGTTCGGCGTGCGCCCCAAGTCCATCCCCGACTACCTCGCGCTCGTCGGCGACAGCTCCGACGGCTACCCCGGCCTCCCCGGCTGGGGCTCGAAATCGGCGGCAGCCGTGCTTCACCGTTGGGGCTCGCTCGACGATATCCCCGAATCCCCGCTTGATTGGGACCTCCCCCTGCGAGGGGCCTCGCGCCTCGCTGCGACGCTGCGTGATCAGCGCGCCGACGCATTGCTCTACCGCCGGCTCGCGATCCTCAACCGCGACGCGGCGATCGACGGCAGCCTCGATGACCTCGAGTGGCAGGGCGTGCCCCGCACGGAATTCCTCGATCTCTGCGCCGAGCTTGGCTTCGACCGCGTCCGCGAGCGGATCCACCGCTGGAGGGAAGCGGCACCATCGGTCTAGGACCATCGGTGGGTTCTGGTGCGGTCGAGTGACGACCAGACTCGGTGGAGATGGCTCGACGCATCCTCGCCGCCACGTGCCTGGCGGTGGTCACCGTCGTTGGAGGCCTGATCCCAGGCATGACTCAGTCGGTCGCCGCCGCATCGTGCAGCAGCTGGACCTCGGAGAGCACGCCGCCGCCCACCATCCGGGTGTTCCGCCATGCCAGCGGCGCGGTGGAGACCGTCGACTTCAGGACCTACGCCAAGAACGTCCTGTCGCGCGAGTGGATCGGCTCGTGGACGACCGAGTCGCTGCGCTCGGGGGCAATGGCGGTGCGCAACTACGCCTGGTACCAGGTGCTCCACTGGCGAGGCGGGGTCAACGCCGCCGGCGCCTGCTTCGACCTTCGCGACGACACCCAGGACCAGGTCTACGACCCGTCGAAGGCGACCTGGAGCACGGCGGCCGCTGCGGTCGACGCCACCTGGGCCTGGCTCGTCACGAAGGCGGGGCACATCTTCCCGACCTACTACAACGCGGGCACATCCGGCGAGGCGTGCGGCGCGAACGCCAACGGCTGGAAGGCATACCAGTGGGGCACGCAGGCCTGCGGGCTGGCGGGAAAGACCGCCTCGCAGATCATCCTCATCTACTACTATCCCGGCGTCTCCGTTTCCGGCGCTGCCGGCACCAGCCCGTCGCCTACGCCGAAGCCGACGCCGACCCCGGTGCCCACGCCAACTCCGGCGCCGACCGCGACTCCGACGCCAGCGGCCAGCCACACCGCCACGCCGAGCCCGTCATCGTCGGCTGCGCCCACCGCGACACCAACCCCACGCCCGACGGCGACACCAACCCCACGCCCGACCGCAACCCCCACGCCGCTCCCCGCTCCGCCCGCGAACCAGGAGCTCCCGGGCGGCGGGCAGTCGACGGTGACACAGCGCAGCGCGCCGCCGCCGCCACCTCCTGCCCATCCCAAGCCAGTGGTTGCCACACGCGTGCTGGCGCCAATTGCCGTGTGGGGAGTCATCGCCAGCAACGGTGAAGACGTGGCCGTGTCGGTCGACTCTGCCTCCGGGACGATCGCCACCGGTACCAACCTCGCGAAGCTGACCGCGGGCCTCGACCCGCCGGCCGACTCCCGCCTGGCGCAGCTCCGCGCGCTCGTGTCGCAGCTCGGGTCCTCCATGCTGCGCGCGATCGTCAGCGAGCTTGCCGCGCACCGCACCTTCGCCGCGCTCTCCCGCCGCTAGCCGAACGTTCGGGCGGGCGATCCGCCTCCGCCGACAGGCAATGCCCCTGCGCCCCGCTAGGCTCCTTCGGCTCGAGCGCCGAGCAATCGATCGGCGATGAGCTCGGCCGCCGCCAGGTCCTGGATGGCGAGGCCCACGCTCTTGAAGACGGTGATCGCGTCCGGGTCCCGGCCAGCAGCCCAGTTCGTCTCCAGCGAGCCCAGCTCCACGTAACCGTCCCCTGCCAACAGCCCGCGGTCCAGCGCCGCGACCAGGTCGCCCGCCTCCGCGAGCGCTGCGACCCGCGAGTCGACGGCCACCAGTGCCGCGCGGGCGAACAGCTCCGGTGGCAGCTCCTCCATGTCGAGCCGAAAGGCGCCGATGGCGTTGACATGCGTTCCAGGCTCAACCCATTCCGCGTCGAAGATTGGCGTCGAAGAAGTCGTGGCGCAGCAGACGACGTGGGCTCCCGCCAATGCCTCCTGCGCCGATGGCGCCGCGACCACGTCCACCGACTCTCCAAGCTCCGCGGCCATCCCGGCGGCGAAGGCCTCCCGCGCCCCGAGGTCGCGCGCAAAGACCCGCAGCGCCCTAATGGAGCGGGCGGCGCACACGGCACGCACCTGCCAGGCGGCCTGGCCCCCACAGCCGAATTGCGCCAACACCGATGCGTCCCGGCGCGCCATGAGTCGCGTCGCCACGCCCGAGGCTGCCCCCGTGCGCATGGCAGTGACCGTCGTTCCGTCGAGGACGGCCAGCGGCTCACCGGTCTCGCCGTCGAACCAGGCGATCACCGCCTGGACGGTCGGCAGCCCGCGAGTGGCGTTCGCAGCGACAACCGTCACGAGCTTCACCGTGGTGCCACCGCCGCCTTCGCGGACGCCGGGCATCAGGAGCAGGTCGCCGTTGGGGATCGGGACGCGGGTCCGAACCGGCGAGCGGTCGCGCCCTGCCGCCACGTCGCGAAACGCGAGCTCGACGGCGTCCAACAGGTCCCCGACACCCACCGCTGTCCGGATCGCCTCGCCGTCGAAAACCCGCATGGGGGCGAGTCTAGTCGGCTGGCCTCGAAGCCGGCATCGAGTAGGATCGGCCGGCATGCCCTGGTTCCCGATCCTGCTCGTCACCCATATCGCGCTTGCCGTCTCGCTCCTGCTTCCGAGCCTGCTCCTCCCCTTCCTGCTGCGCCGCGCAAGCGAGGGTGGAGCAGGCGCTGACGTGCCCGCCGCGGCCCGGATCCTGGGGGCGCTGCAGGGGACGGGAAGCCTCGTCATCGGCCTGGGGCTGGCGGCAACCGGCATCGGTCTGCTTGCGGTCCTCGGCCCGGATCTGCTGCGCAAACCCTGGCTCATCGCCGCGTTGGCGATCTACGCCGGAAACCTGCTGGTGGCGGCGCTCGTCTCGCGTCCGAACCTGCGGCGCCTCCTGGGCCGCGACGTGACTGCGGATCCGGCAAGCTGGAACCGCCGCGCCCGACGGCAGCGCCTGCTGGCTTACGCGATGGCCGCGGCAACCGGGCTCATCGGCTTCCTGATGAGCACCAAGCCCGAGCTGTAGGTGGCCGGTCCACTTGCGCCCGGCGCTGAGCGGACTAGAACTGGGGAATCGGGAGCGGCTTGCCGAGCACCGTGTAGATCGCGGCGACGATCAACAGCAAGGCCAGGACGAAGACGAGCATCCAGCGCAGGACTTCCCACATCGGCGCGGCTCCCAAGGTACGGCGGAGGTTGGCAGCGAACCTGGGCGGCTGGGTTCCCCGGGTTCACCGATTCTACGGTCCGCGTCCAGCGGTCCGTCGCCCTAGAATCCGCGCCGTGACCCTGCGCCTGTTCGACGCCCGCCGAGAGGAGAAGCTCCCCTTCGAGCCCATCGGCGGCAAGACGGTCGGCCTCTATGTCTGCGGCGTGACGCCCTACGACACCGGACACCTGGGCCATGCGTTCACCTACGTCAGCTTCGACGTCCTGCACCGCTACCTGGAGTACCTGGGCCACCCGGTGACCTACGTCCAGAACCTAACCGATGTCGACGACGACATGCTGCGCAAGGCGCGCGCGCTCGGCGAGGACTACCTGGCCCTGGGCAACCGCAATGTGACGACCTTCCTCACCGAGATGGCCGCCCTCAACTGGCTGCCGCCCGACCACTTCCCGCGCGCGACCGAGCACATCTCGCAGATGCAGCAGATCATCGGCGTGCTCGTCGGCGGAGGACACGCCTACGCGGCCGAGGGCCACGTCTACTACGACGTCGCCTCGCGGCCGCAGTTCGGAGAGCTCTCCCACCTGCCGCGCGAGGCGATGCTGCCGATCGCCAACGAGCGTGGCAACGTGCCGGACATGCCCGGCAAGCGGAACCCGCTCGACTTCGTCCTCTGGCAGCCGTCCGCACCCGACGAACCCTCGTGGGAATCGCCCTGGGGGCCGGGCCGTCCGGGCTGGCACATCGAGTGTTCGGCGATGAGCACGACCTACCTGGGACCGCAGTTCGAGATCCATGGCGGCGGGGAGGACCTCGTCTTTCCGCACCATGAGGCGGAGATCGCGCAGTCGGAGGCAGCGACCGGGAAGCGACCGTTCGTGCGGTATTGGATGCACGTGGGCATGCTCCGTTACCGGGGCGAGAAGATGAGCAAGTCGCTCGGCAACCTTGTCCTGGTGCGTGACCTGCTCAAGTCGTACTCGGGAGACGCGATTCGCCACTACCTGGTGAGTCACCACTACCGCGACGCGATCGACTTCGACGAGGCCGACCTCGACGTGTCCGCGACCCGCGCTGCGCTGCTTCGGCGCGCCTGTCGGCTGGCGGAAGAGATCGAGCCGCTCGCACCGGCGCTCGCCGACCCCTCCCTCCTCGATCCGGCCGTGGCGCAGCACCGCGAACGTTTCCTTGCGGCCATGGACGACGACCTCGACACGCCCGCGGCGCTCCCCGAGCTCCATGCTCTCGCCGCGATGTGCCGCCGCGAGTCGCCGCCGGAGGTCGTCGCCCAGGCGGGCTGGCTCGTGCGCGAGCTGGGTGCCAGGATCCTCGGGCTGCGGCTCGCCACCGTCCCAAGCACCGGGGAGCTGGGCGGCGTGGCGGAGCGCGCGTCGGTCGCATGAGGGCCGCGCCCGAGGACCAGGGAGAGCCAGCGACCCAGCCTGGCACGCCAGCCTCGGAGGGAGACCCGAGCGTCCCGATCAGCGTGCGACTGGGCACGGTGGTGCCGCCCGAGGACCCCGAGGATTGGCGACGGCCGCTCACCTGGGTCGCGGCCGCCGGCATGCTCCTGGGCCCGCTGGTTGCTTTTGGCTGGTTCACGACGGTCCCGCCTGATGAGACCGCCCGTGCCCTTCTTGGCACCTGGATGCTGGCCGCGGCCCTCGTCGTTGGGGCCGTTGCCACCGGATCCACGCAGCTCGAGCCGGTGTGGGCCTTCGCGGGGACGCTTGGCGCTGGGCTGTTCGGCGCCTTGCTGACGATCGTCGTCGGGTTCGCGGTCGCGCCGGCGACGGGGGCCGGGGCCGCGAGCCCGCCAGTGGTGCATGCCGTTCTGGCATCCGTCGCCGGGCTGACGGGAACCGTGGCGGCCTCGACGCTGATGCCCGCGCTGGCGCGTGGTCGGTCGCGGGCCAGGCGCGGACTGGCACCGGGCGCCATCGGGCTGGCTGTGGCAGCGCTCGCCCTCCAGCTCATCTTCAGCGTCTGACATGACGGCGCCGGCCGCGGTCCGGGTCGACCCATCAGCCCTCGTGCGGGCACAGGTCGCGATCGATACCCACACGATCGCCCGTGACGGGAGCTGGGTGGCCTACGTCCGGCGCACCGTTGTTCGCGGCGAATACCGGCGTCACCTGTGGGGCATCGGCGTGGACGGAGGCTCGCCGCGACGGCTGACCAGCGGACGGGTGGTCGACACCTGCCCGGCCATCTCGCCGGATGGTCGCCGGATCGCGTTCCTGCGGGTGACCGCCGACACGCGAGCACCCCAGCGCGACCGCGACCCCCAGGCGTGGGTGATGCCCAGCGGCGGTGGCGACGCCGTACCCATCGGTCGATTGCCGCACGGCGTGACCGGCCTGCTCTGGAGTCCGGACTCCCGCACCCTGGCGCTGCTGGCACCAGCGGCAGAAGCTCGCTTCACGGTCGGGCGCGTGACCGAAGGCGTCGAGCCCACCGCCCGCCGCCTGACCCGAGTCGATTTCCGCGACGACACCGGGTTCCTCGACCACCGCGTCCACCTCTGGCTCACCTCCCCCCGACGCGGTGCGAGGTCGCGGCAGCTGACGTCCGGCGACTTCGACGTCCTTTCACCAGCCTGGTCGCCGGATGGCGCCACGATCGCTTTCGTCACCGACCTCGGGCCCGACGCTGGGCTCACCCCGCAGACCGTCCTGTGCGCAATCCCCGTCGCGGGCGGCGAGCTTCGCCGCGTTGCCGCGTTGCGTGGCGACCTCCTGGCGCCGGCCTGGTCGCCTGACGGGCGTTTCCTTGCCGCCCTCGGGACCGATGTCGCCGATCCGCCGGAAGCCACCCAGCCCGAGGTTTGGCTGATCGACGCTCGAACTGGCGAAGCGCGCTCGCTGAGCCCTGGACTTGACCTGCCGGTTGGAGTCTGGGCGAGCACCCATCTGAACAAGTCCGATCAGCCCGAGGGTCCTATCTGGCTCGATGACCAGAGCGTCGTGGCGCTCGTGACCCGCCGAGGCCGCTGCCTGCCGTACCGATTTGGCGTCGACGGCACGTGGGCGCCGCTCGTCGATCCGGAGTCATGGATCGTCGCCGACGGCATCGCGGCGGCACGCGGCCGGGTGGTCGTCAACGCGCAGGTCGACGGCACACCGGCCGAGCTGCACGCCGTCCAGGATGGAGCTCTCCGCCGGTTGACCCGACACGGTGGAGCGTGGCCTCGCCGGTTTCCCACACCGCTCCTCGCGGAACGCATGGCCGCTGGGCCGGCCGGGCAGATCCAGGTCTGGCTCTCCTCGCCGGCGGGTGCCGGTGACGAGCCGCTCCCCACGATCCTCGACCTCCACGGCGGACCCACCGGCTCCTGGGGCCCCGGCGCATCCGTCGACGTGCTGGCGCTCACCGCCGCCGGGTACCGGGTCGCCCGACCGAACATCAGAGGCTCGGCGGGATTCGGCCGCGAGTGGGTGGAGGGACTCGGCGCGCGATGGGGGGAGGCCGACCAGGCCGATGCGCTCACCGTCGCCGATTGGCTCGTGGCGGAGGAGCTCGCCGACCCTCATCGGCTTGGGCTGCTGGGCCTCTCGTACGGCGGCTTCCTGGTGAACTGGCTCGTTGGCGTCACCGACCGCTTCGCCACTGCGGTGAGCGAGAACGGCGTGACGAACCAGGCGACAGCCTGGGCGGAGTGCTACTTCGGGGTCTACGACACCCGGCGCACGGGCCTGGGCGATCCTTTGAGCGAGGAGGGGGCGGCTGCCCTCTGGTCCCGCTCACCACTCCGCAACGTCGCGAGCATCCGCACTCCGCTGCTCATGCTCCAGGCGGCGGAGGATCGCGTCTGCCCGGCATCGGACAACTTCCAGCTGTTCGCCGCCCTCCGCGCCCTTGACCGCGAGGTCGAGTACATCCTGTATCCGGAGGAGCATCACGTCATGCAGGTGATCGGCCGCCCGGATCGGCGCATTGACCGACTCGCGCGCGTCCTCGCTCAGTTCGAGGCGCAGTTCGCCCTAGGCGGGTGACTTCCGGCTGAGGCGCTCCGCCAGGCCGCCCATGGTGAGCGCAAGGCCCAGCGCGATGATCCCCAGTGCTCCGAACAGCCGGAATGCCCCACCGCCGAACGCGGTGGCGAGCGCCAGGTAGGCAACCACCGAGCCCGCGGCGACACCAGACCCGATCCACTTGAAGGCGGGTGCGTCGGCGATCCAACCGGCGGCGTACATGCCGATGCCGAACGAGAACGGCAGCACGGTCCATAAGTACGACCACGTGCCCCACAGGTCGTTCAGGCTCGTGTACAGGAGCGCGGCCCCGCATCCGAGGAGCACCGCACCCGGGATCGCCATCCCCGCGCGCAGGCCGCGGCGGCGGCTCGGGCCGAGGAGCGCGGGACCGATGAAGAAGATCGAGAGGACGATCATCAGCATCGGCCAGTAGGCGAGCCAGCGTCCCTCGATGCCAAGGTCACCCAGGGCGTTGCCGAGCCACACCGAGAGGAGCACGAGAACCCCGATCAACAGCAGGATCAGACCGGCGGCGAGCTCGATCGTTCGGCTCATCGGGCGAGTATACGGGCGCGGATGGCGGCCACCGGTGCCTGTCAGCCGGGCCAGCGAGCTCTGGCGTAGGCTTCCCGGCGATGACGAGCCGGCTGGACTGGCCAAGGCTGCTCCTGCGCCTCCTGGGGCGACGGCTGCCGCGGGTACGCGGCCGGTTGCGGGTCGGCGGGCTCGACGGGCTATTGACCATCCGCCGCGACGGCTGGGGCATCCCGCACATCGACGCCGCGACGGACGCCGATGCCTGGTTCGGCCTTGGTTTCTGCCAGGCGCAGGACCGGGGCTTCCAGCTCGAGATCCTGCTGCGGGTCGGCTCGGGCACGCTCTCCGAGCTCATCGGTGCCGACGGCCTGCCGATCGACACCCTGAGCCGGCGCCTGGGCTTCCGGCGCATCGCCGAGGCGCAGGCGGGAATCATCGGTGCGGACGTCAACGCCACGCTGGAGGCCTATGCCTCGGGGATCAATGCCGGCGTTGCACGGGGCATCAGCGGGGCGCCGCACGAGCTGCGCCTGTTGCGCCGCCAGCCCACGCCATGGACCGTCCAGGACGTCCTCGCCTTCGTAGGCCTGCAGTCCTTCTCGCTGTCGAGCAACTGGGACAACGAGCTCGCCCGACTCAAGGTGCTGACCGATGACGGAGCGGATGCCCTCCGCGTGCTCGAACCCGTCTACGCCGATTGGCTGCCAGTCACGTCGCCGCCCGGAACGGCCGCCGGGGTTGCCATCGACCGGCTCGGCGAGGATCTGGCCGCCTTCCAGGCGGCGGTGCCGGTGGGCGGGGCGAGCAACAACTGGGCGATCGCCGGGTCCCGCACCGCGTCCGGTAAGCCGATCCTGGCCAACGACCCGCACCTCGCCCCCCGGCTCCCGGCGCCGTGGTACCTCGCCCACGTGCGCACCCCCGACTGGGAGGTGGCGGGAGCCTCGTTCGTCGGCGGCCCGGCCTTCCCCATCGGGACCAACGGCTTCGCTGCCTGGGGCATCACCGCTGGCCTCACGGATAACACCGACCTGTTCCTGGAGGAGCTGGGACCCGATGGCGCCTCCGTCCGCGAGGGCGGGGCATTCGTTCGGTGCGAGGTCGTCACCGAGCGGATCGCGGTCAAGGGCGGCGAGGCCGTCGAGGAGCGCGTCCTGTTGAGCCCGCGCGGCCCGGTCATCACCGCGTTGCTCGACCCAGGGTCGTCCCAGGCGCTCTCGATGTCCGCCGTCTGGCTCCGACCACTCCCCATCCGCGGCTTCCTCGACGTCGTTCGCGCCCGTTCGTTCGAAGAGTTCCGGCGCGGCTTCGCCGAATGGCCCGGCCCGGCGCTGAACATCGCCTACGCCGACAGCGACGGCCACATCGGCTGGCAGCTGGTCGGGCAGCTGCCGCGCCGGCGGCGAGGCAACGGGACGATCCCGCTCCAGGGTTGGGATCCGGGCAACGGCTGGAACGACGAACTGGTGCCGTTCGATGAGATGCCCTTCGAGCTCGACCCGGCCACCGGCTGGGTGGCATCGGCCAATAACCTGCCGACGCCCGACGGCCACGCGCCGTTCCTGGGAGTCGACTACGCCGACGGCTACCGCGTTGCTCGCATTGGCGAGGTGCTGGGCGTACGCACCGGATGGGACGTGGCGGCCTCACAAAGACTCCAGATGGACACCACCAGCCTGCCGTGGCGGGAGCTACGCGAGTTCGTCCTCGCGCTTTCGGTCGATGCCGCGGCGGACCCTTGGGCGGCTCGAGGGCTGGAGATCCTGCGTGGCTGGGACGGCGAGGTGACGGCGGACTCGATCGGAGCGACGGTCTACCAGGCCTTCCTCACCGGGCTCACCCAGCGCCTGGCCCGGGTGAAGGCGCCCAACGCGTGGCGCTGGGCAATCGGCGACGGCTTTGGGCAGATCGTGCCGCGCACGATGCTGTGGACACGGGCGGCGAGCCGGGTGGTTCGCCTCTTGCGCGAGCAGCCCGCCGACTGGTTCCCCGGCTCCAGTTGGGAGGCCGAAGCGATCGCCGCGCTCGGCGATGAGATACGCGCGCTGGCGCAGGGCCACGGCGAAGATCCGGCGCATTGGGCCTGGGGCCACCTGCGACAGCTGACCCTGGAGCACCCGCTTGGCGCCCGCCGGCCGCTCGGCCGCATCTTCAACCTGGGTCCGATCCCCATGGGCGGCGACTCGAATACGCCGATGCAGGCCTCCTCGGGACCGATTCGGCCCTTCGCCAATCCCGGCTTCCTGGCCAATACCCGCTGCGTCTTCGACCTGGGCGATCCGGCGGCCTCACGCTTCTCGCTCGCGGGCGGCCAGAGCGGGAACCCCTTCTCGCCGCACTACGCAGACCTGTTCGGGCTGTGGCGGCGCGGCGAGGGCGTGCCCATCGCCTGGAGCGAGGGCGAGGTCGCCGCCGCGACCCGCGACATACTCGTCCTCGAGCCCGCCCCACAGACGGTTGACGGCCGGGCCCACGATTGACCGATGGCGACCTTCCTGCGGAGCGCCCGCCTGATCGTCGACCTCGGCTTGGCCATGCTGGCGCTCGGCCTTGCGGGCCTGCTGCTGCTCGCCTGGGTCGCGTACCTGCGCACGCCGGGTATCTCGCTGGTGGACGGGTATTGGACCGGGCGCGAGCCGTGGACGTCGCTGGCAGTCTGGACCGTGCTCATCGGCTGGGCGGTGACGCTGATCGTGGGCGTCGTCGTCGCGCTCCTCGATGGCAGCTGGATCCGCCGGATCCTGGCGCTGGCCGCCATCGTCCTGCCAGTCTCGTGGTGGCTGGTCGCGCTTGGCTTCGTCCCCTACCCACGATTCCATGGCCCGAACCCGGTGTCGTTCGGCTACTCACTCCCCGAGCAGGCCGCGATCGCACTCATCTTGCCGGCATTGGTCGCGTCGGCCGCCGCGCTCTTTCCGGGCCGGGCCACGCCGACCTCGCGCCTGGCGCCGGTGCACGAGGACCGGGCGGCCGATCGTGAGGGCACGCCCGGTCTGTAGCATGCGGTCATGACGGAGGCGCCGCAGACTCGGTTCGTTCGGACCGGTGACATCCATCTTGCCTATCAAATCGTCGGGAATGGGCCGATCGATCTCCTCCTCATCGACACCTGGGTCCACCACGTCGACCTGGTCTGGGACATCCCCGACTTCGCCCGGCTCCTCCGCCGGCTGAGCTCCTTCGCGCGCCTGATCCAGTTCGATCGGCGCGGTACAGGTCTCTCTGATCCCGTGCCGGTCGATGCGCTACCGGACCTGGAGACCCAGGTCGATGACGTGATCGCCGTGCTCGACGCGGCGGAATCGGTGCGGCCGGCGGTGCTCGGGGTCTCAGACGGCAACTTCGTGGCGATGCTGCTCGCGGCGACCCACCCGGATCGTTGCCGCGGCCTGGCGCTGTACGCACCGGCGGCGATGCAGTCGGCCGGGCCTGACCATCCCATCGGCTTTACGCGCGAGTATGTCGAGGAGACCGTCCAGCTGATGACGGACGGATTGCTCCAGGGCGGTGGAGGTGTGGAATGGCTCGCACCGAGCCGCGCCGGTGATGAACGCTTCGCGGCGCAGCTTGCGCGCCTTCAGCGATCCGCGCTGCGACCCGGCGCCATCGGCCACTACTACCGCCAGTCGATGCTGTCGGATATTCGGCCGATCCTCCCGACGATCCAGGCTCCGACTCTGGTCATTCACCGCACCGGGGACCGGATCATGCCTGTCGCGTTGGGCCGAGAGGTCGCGGATCTGATTCCCGGCGCCAGGTTCGTGGAGCTTCCGGGGACCGATGCCCTCCCCTTCAGCGGCGACACCGATCGGCTCGTCGAGGAGGTCGAGGAGTTCCTGACCGGGGCGCACACGGGTGCCGAATTCGAACGCATCCTGGCGACGCTGGTATTCACCGACATCGTGGATTCGACCAGCGTCGCGGCCCAGGTCGGCGACCGCGCCTGGCGAGACCTGCTCGACCAGCACAATGAGCTGGTGCGCCGCGAGCTCGGCCGATTCAGGGGGCGCGAGGTCACCACCACCGGCGATGGCTTCCTGGCCACCTTCGACGGCCCAGGCAAAGCCGTGCGCTGCGCGCTCTCGATCACCGAAGCGGCCGCGACCCTTGGCCTCCAGGTTCGAGCAGGCGTCCATACCGGTGAGGTGGATGTACGCGAGCTCGACGTAGGTGGCCTGGCGGTGCACATTGCGGCACGTGTGGCCGCACTCGCCGCCCCGGGCGAGGTGCTCGTCTCCAGCACCGTGAAGGATCTCCTGGTTGGCTCCGGGATCGAGTTCGAAGGCCGCGGTGAGCATGCCTTGAAGGGTGTTCCTGAGACATGGCGCCTCTTCGCAGCCCAGCGCGACCGTTCCGAAGGAGGATAGGAACAGGGCTGAGGTTCGCCTACATCTCCCCTTCGAAGGCGGGCTGGGGCAGGCGGAGTGGATGGTCGCGGCGATAGCCCATGACGTAGTCCGCCTGCATGAGGGTGTGGATCTGCGAGGTGCCCTCGTAGATCACCGACCCCTTCGAGTTGCGCAGGTAGCGCTCGACCGGATACTCGTTGCTGTACCCGTAGGCGCCGTGGATCTGGATCGCGTCGAGCGCGGACGCCACGGCGTGGTCAGTCGTGAACCACTTGGCCAGGCTCGTCTCCCTCGTGTTGCGCTCACCGGCGTTCTTCTTCCAGCCCGCCTTCCAGACGAGCAGCCGCCCCGCCTCGATCCCCTGGTACATCTTCGCGAGCATCTGCTTGACGAGCTGGTGCCGCCCGATCTCGTCGCCGAATGCCCGGCGCTCGTGCGCGTACTTGACCGATGCGTCCAGGCACGCCTGGGCGAGGCCCACCGACCCCGCAGCGACGGTATAGCGCCCCTGGTCGATGGCGCTCATGGCGATCGTGAACCCCTCCCCCTCCTCGCCGACCCGGTTGGCGGCGGGTACCTCGCAGTCGGTGAAGTAGAGGATCCCGGTGTTCCCGGCACGGACCCCGAGCTTGCCGTGGAGTGAATCGGTCGAGAAGCCGGGGAACCCGCGCTCGACGATGAAGGCGGTGATCCCCTTGTGGCCGCGGGCCTTGTCGACGGTGGCGAAGACCAGGAAGTTGTCGGCGGTATCGGCCAGGCTGATCCAGATCTTCGAGCCGTTGAGGATGTACCGGTCCCCGTCACGCCTGGCGGTGGTCGTCAGGTTGGCCGCGTCGGACCCGACGCCTGGTTCGGTGAGGCCGAAGGTGGCCAGCTTCTCGCCGCGCGCCTGCGGGATGAGGTACTGCTCCTTCTGTCCCTCGTTTGCCCACTGCAGGAGCGTCAGCGAATTCAGCCCGGTGTGGACCGACAGGATGACCCGGAACGCGGTGTCCGCCCGCTCCATTTCCTCGCATAACAGCGCGAACGCGATGTAGTCGAAGCCCGAGCCGCCGTAGCGCTCGGGGATCGGCAGGCCCAGGAAGCCCTCCGACCCCATCTTCTCGTACAGGGAGCGGTCGTAGGTCTGTGCGGCATCCAGCTCGCCGATGCGCGGCAGGATCTCGCGCTCGGCAAAGGCGCGCGCGGTCCGCTGCAGCTCGCGCTGGGCATCGGTCAGCGAAAAGTCGATCACGGGAGGCTGATTCTATCCGGGCCACCCGCGGCCCCGCGGGGTCAGTCGCCCGCCTGGACGGTTCCCTCTCGGGCAACGGGCGTCGGCTCGCGCCCGAAGAGACGCCGCTGCCCGAACCCGCTGTTCGCGACTGCCACCCCGCCGATGACCAGGGCCGTGCCCAGCAAGACCGGTGCACTCAGGACCTCGTGGCGGACGACCACCCCGAGCAGGATGCCGACGACCGGCAGCAGGTAGGCGACGGTCGAGGTGCGGCCCGCGCCCCAATGGCCGAGCAGGAAGAAGAAGGCCAGGAAGGCGAGGCCTGACCCGACCAGGCCGAGCCAGCCGACGGCCAGGACGGTCGACGGTTCCACGCGGGTCACGAGCGGGTCCTCGAACGCGAACGCCAGGACGAGCATGACCAGGAACGCCAGCCCCACCTCGAGGAAGGCGCTCGGGAGTGGGGCCAGGTCGCGTACCGTGCGGCGGGCGTAGACGCCAGCGGCCGCGTAGGAGACCGATGCACCCATCAGCGCCAGCTCGCCCGGCAGGCTCCCGGCCATACCCGAGCCGAAGTTGGGGCTGGTGATGGCGATCACCCCGGCGAACCCAACGACCAGGCCGAGCAGGCGGTTGAGGGTGATCGGCTCGTCCACCAGGACGATGGCAGCCAGCACGATGGCGAGCAGGGGCACCGTCCCGTTGAGGATCGCCGCCAAAGCCGAGTCGATGCTCCGCTCACCCCAGGTGATGAGCGAGAACGGGATGGCGATCCCCAGCAGCGCGACGACGAACATGTGCCCCCAGGTGCCCGCGGCGCGCGGCAGGTGCTCTCGGCTCAGCACCATCACGAGCGCCAGCACGGCGGCGCCGATGGCGGTCCGCGCCGCGATCAGCGTGAACGGACTGAGGGTCTCGATCCCGATCTTGATGAACAGGTAGCTGCTTCCCCACGCGATGCCGAGCGCGAGGAAGACGAGCCATTCGACGGCCGTCGAGCGGTGCGGCATGCCGTCAGCCTACCGGGCAATCCTGACAGTCGATGTCACCTGGTCGCGCCCACGAAGTCGAGGACGTGCGCCCAGGCGTCGGCTGAGGCATCGGCGAATTCGCGCGCCTTGCGATCGAAGAACGAGTGAGGGGCGCCCTCGTAGACCACCGTCTCGTGTGGAACGCTGGCGGCCTCTAAGGCGTAGGCAAACGTATCGCGCGCCTCCGGCGGGATCCCCGGGTCCGCCCCGCCGAAGACGGCCAGCACCGGACAGGCGAAGCGGTCCGCAACGTCTACCGGCGCTGGAAGGCCGGCGCGGCCTCCACCCACGGGAACGCCATAGAAGCCGATGACCCCCGTCAGGCCAAGCTCCGGGCGGATCCCCTGCAGGTAGCTGATCCGGCCGCCAAAGCAGAAGCCGATGGTGTAGATC
>JALYLB010000030.1 GCA_030774475.1 Chloroflexota bacterium
CTCATATGCACCGCCGAACGGGAGATCACGACCCATCGTTCACTGATACGCAGTCGACACGACCGAAATGAAACCCTGGCGCCTGGGTCGAGTAATCCAACCCGGAACCTGACGAGACAGCGAGCCATCGCGATCGGCGAGCGCGCCGTCCACCAGCGAGCCAACGGCGAATCCCCGAGCCGCGATCGGTAGTCCGCAGCTTCCGACCCAACTGACCGCGCGGCGTGGCGTTGTCGCCAGTCGCTTCCAGCCGGCGCCAGGGCAGCAGCCGGGCTCCGGCCCCACGTCGCTAGGCTAGTACGGCCGCCTGCGGTGCCTCGCATGCCAGCGGCAGAGCTGGCAGAGCTGCGAACCGTTGTAGCCGCGAGACGGCTGGCCACAGTCCGCGCAGGTGAAGCTCAGGAGCGGGCGCGACCCATCGCGACGGCGGTTGTACTCGCGCAGCTCACCAAGGTGCTGCGAGAAGTAGCGGGTCATGTAGGCCCGCCTCGCCGGCGCGTGCTGCTCGCAGTAGGTGAACGGCCGACCCCGGCCGACGCGCTTCGGCACCTCGTTGCCGCAGGTCGGACACTGGCGCGTCATGTCACGTGGCCGTTATAGGTCTCCTTTATAAGTAAACGCAACGGCGGCAGCTCGCGCGATGATGTCTCGCCGCTTAGAGATTTCGACCACCCGCCCCTCGCTGCCGCTCCTCGAAGCTCACGCCAGCCTCGCGCAGGGTTTGCCGGCGGTCATAGCGCGCCAGCTCACCAGTGGGCGTCGGGCACCATGGGTGACGGGTGCCCAGGGCAGGTGAAGATCCTCAACCGGGACCGTGTCAGCAACCGCGTCACGGACTGCGTCACCTATATAGGTGGTGACGCGGTGACGCAGTCGTTCCGTGTGACTGGGCCACGACTGAGTCACAGCCTCGCGCTTCGGTTTGACGCGTGACGCAGTCATGACGCCACCTGAGCTAACAGCTCAGCGTCCGATTCCTCGCCCGTGAAGTAGCGGAACGCGCCCCGCGATCCCCGTTCGTCGTGCCGTACTTGGCCAATCTCCTCCGCCATCGCGGCATAGCGGCCGGCCGTGCTCTTCGACACACCGAGCAGGGCGCCGAGCGCCTTCGCGTCGATGCCTGGCGTGGCAGCGATCGCCTCGAGCACAGCGCCGAGCGGCACCTTTGGCCCTGCGGCTTGGAGCTCTTCGGGGTCGACCAGCAGGCCGCCGCTCTTGGTGGCGATGATCCGCCGCTCACGGCGGACACGCTTGCGAACCGTCAACTTGGTGCGGGTCAGGCTGGCGCCGTCGTTCTCCTGGAGGACGAGCACGTCGCACCAGCGGCCCCACTCGCCGAGCACGTCCGAGATCCGGCGCTCGCCACGCCCCTGAGGCTTCTTGAGATGGACGACGAGCACGATGGCCAGCTCGGGGTACTCGTCGAGCATGAGACGCAGCCCGTGGTAGACGCCCTGGATCTCCGGGCCCCACGGGTCGACGTTGGTCGCCGCAGTGGCGGTGTCGACGATGAGGGCCAGCGCGTTCTGCTCGCGGAGCCAGCCAGTGACCCACCCGCGCCAGGCGTCGACCTTCAGTGGCGGCTCGCCGCCCGCGGCAGTCATCAGTGGCAGGCGGTAGTAGCCCCCGGCGAGCTGTGGGCGAGCGAACCCGAGCGACTCGAGGATGGTCGCCTCGCGTTGGTAGTCATCGTCGGGGTGCATCTCGGACAGGACCAGCACCGGCCCCAAGGCCAGCACCGGCCAGGTGCCCGCGAACGATCCGCCTGCGAGGGCCAGCCGGATGCCGAGCTCGGCCATGGCGAACGTCTTGCCAGCGCCTTCCTCAGCCGCCCAAGTCACGATCCGCCCGGGGCGGAGCCAGTCCTCGACGTATTCGACAGTCCCGAGCGTCGACAGGCGAGCCAGGCCGCGGTCCTCCGGTTCCAGCCAACCCGATGCGTTGAGCGCGCGCTTGCGCTCGATCGCCCGCCGCTCGGCGGCGACGATCTCCGGCGGGGAGCTGTCGTCGATGACCTCCAGCAGCGGCTTGGAGCCATAGGCGAACTGATCGGTCACGCCGCGGCCGCCAATCGGTCCGTCCGGCATCGGCTCGCCAGTCGGAAGGAGACCTTGCCGACCCGCTGTAGCTCGGGATCGAAGGACAGCTCCCGTGCCCTGCCGGCCTCGCCGAAGTGGATCTCGGCGCGGAGCAGGATGGCTCGACGGGATCCGGTGAAGGTGTCGGATGGCACGACGAATGTTGAGGTGAGGGTGCTAAGATCGGAGGCGATCGTTTCACTTGGTGCGCCGGCCTTGTCCATGGGCCGGCGTTTCCACGTCTCAGGCGGCATCGTCGCCACCGGCCTTCTGTCCGGCCAGCTCGCCCAGCGCGTCCGCGGGGATCAGTCTCCTGCGGCCGATCCGGATGCTCCTCAGGCGGCCGGAGCCGATCTCGTCATACAGCCGCGACCGACCGATACCGAGCTGACGAGCGGCCCGCTCGACGCTGAGCAGCTCCGGCGGGCCATCGGCCGGCCGAGCCGCGACGGCGACCTCCGCGCGAATGGCGGCCGCCAGCTCGGCGAGGGCGGCCTCCAGCCGGGTCATCGCTCGGGAGCCTCAGGCGGCATCTCGCCATCTCGGATCAGCGTCTCGCGGATGATCCGTCCCGCCTCGAGCCACGGGAATCGGTCATTCCGGCGAGCACGACGCTCGAGTGCTTCGACCGCCTCTCGACTCAGGACAACGCGCAGGCTAGCGGGGGGCGGTCGCTGTTCCGTTGCGTTGGATGCCATGCCGCCACAGTGCGGGGGCCGACAAAGGGCCTACTTCTCCCGGCGGGCGCGGACGCGGGCGATGATTGCCTCCCATCCTCCGGCCGCCCGCACGTCGGCTTTGAACTGGCCAGCTTCCTCTTCGCCGTAGGTCGTGTCGACCTTGCCGAGACGTTGTGCGACGCGACGCCTGGTCGCCGCCTCCCCGAGCTCTTCGGCGGCTGCCTCGATCGCCCGGATGCGCGCGCCCTGCTTCGACGGCGGCCCGCCTGGGAGATTGCGGTGCGCCGTGCCTGGCCCGCGGATGATCATCTCTCCCGTAGCGTCGTGCGCGGTTGCTCTGCCCTCCGCGGCCTCGGCGTTGACCTTCACGTCATCGCTCATCCGAGCGCCCGATCCATTGCCGTGGCGGCCTCACGCCTCAGCTCGGGAGTAACGTGGGCGTACGCGTCGGCGGTCACCGCGATCGAGGAGTGGCCGAGCGTCTCTGAAACGATCTTGAGCGGCACGCCCGCGCCGAGCAGCAGGGTCGCCGCGGTGTGTCGCAGGTCGTGGAGCCGGACCGGCAGCCTGAGTCGATCGGCGGCGAAACGGAAGGCGTGAGAGACGGCGGTCGGGTGCAGAGGCCGGCCAACCGCGTCAGTGAACACCTGGCCGTGAAGATCATCCTGCCAGGCGGTCCCGGCGGCATCCCTCGCCGCGGCCTGTCGCTGCTGTTGGCGCTTGAGGCCCTCGCGCGCCACGGCGGGCAGCATGACCGTCCGCCGCGATCGGCGAGTCTTTGGCTCGGCCATCGCCCAGCCGCCGCCCTCAGCCCGGGCGTAACTACGCCGAACGGTCAGCGAGCCATCGGTCACGTCCGACCAGCGCAGGCCGAGCAGCTCGCCGAGCCGTAGGCCGGTGCCGGCGGCGACCGCGAACAGTGGGCCCATGGGCTCATCAGCCGTGGCCTCGAGCAGCGCTCGCAGCTCCGTGGCGGTCAGCGGCCGCATCTCCCGCCGTGCGGCCCGTGGCGGCCGTGCCAGGGCGGCCGAGTTGCGGATCAGCAGCCCATCGCGCTGCGCGTCATGGAGGGCACGACGCAAGGTGGCACGGGCATGGATCACCGTCTGCGCCGAGTAGCCGCCACCCTGGAGGGTACCCATTGCGCGGTCGACGTCGGTCGGAGTCAGGCGGGTGAGCGGGATGGCGCCGATCAGCGGGCCGAAGTACTGCTCGACGTGGCGGACCGCTTCGGTGTAGGTCGACGGTCGCAACCGGGAGCGCGCACCGGGCAGCCAGCGGGCCAGGTACTCGCCGATCGTCTCATCGCTGACGAACGCGCCAGCCTGCGCGTCGCGTCGCAGCGCCTCCAGATGGGCGGCGGCCTCCGCTCGGGTGCGACCGGAGGCGTAGCGGCGCGCCAGGCCGCCAGTGAGGGGATTCGTGACGAGCACCGCCCCGCGCCAGCGGCCGGAAGCGGTGCGATACAGGCTGCCCTCGCCGTTCGAGCGCCTGTGCGAGACTGTCATGGCGGTTGTCCTCTTCACAGGACTGCCGTTTGGGCGCCTCGCTTCCTAACCGGGCGGGGCGCCTCTTATGTCCGCCAGTGTACGCCTGCTGCTGCCACTTTGCTGCCAATGTTGGTGCCGGAGGTGAGACTTGAACTCACACGAGCTTGCGCTCATCGGTGTTTGAGACCGACGCGTCTGCCGATTCCGCCACTCCGGCGCGGTAAGAGATTCGTCGCGGGGAGTGTGATTATAGGGAGCCGATGCCCGAGCCCGACCGCGCCCCGTCCTCGCCGCGCGTCCAGCCGCTCCCGGACGAGGAGGCGGTCATCGAGCGCGCGAAGGCGGGGGATCGGTCTGCGTTCGCTCGCCTCATGGAGCACTACCAATCAGCCTGCTACGGACTGGCCTGGCGACTGCTGGGCGATCCGGATCAGGCGGCCGATGCGACGCAGGATGCGTTCATCCACGCCTACGACGCCATCAAGTCGCACCGCGGTGGGGCCTTCCGCTCCTGGCTGCTCCGCATTACAGCCAATGCGAGCTACGACATCCTGCGTCGGGCCCAGCGGCGCCCGACCATCGCTCTCCCGGAGCCGCAGGAGGGGGAGGCCGAGCTCGCCGACATCGGCGCGGTCAACCCGGTCGAGGAATCGCTACGAAGTGAGCTCTACCGCCATCTCGAACAGGCGCTTCGCCTCCTCCCCGAGGACCAGCGGCTGGCGGTCGTGATGTGCGACGTGTACGGGATGGACTACGGGGAGGTGGCGCGGATGACGACGTCGCCGCTCGGAACCGTGAAGTCCCGGATCCATCGCGGACGTCTCCGTCTGCGTGAGCTGCTCATGGAGCATCGGGAACTCTTCGAGCGATGAGCACGTCAGAACCGACGACCATGCCTTCCCCGAACCACCCCGACGACGAGGTGCTTGCCGCCCTGGCGGAGTCCGGGCGCGAAGCCCCAACCGACGCCGCCTTGCTCGCGCATCTCAGCGGCTGCGAGCGCTGCACCGAAATCGTGAGCGATCTCCGCACCCTGCAATCCGCCCTCGCAGACCTCCCCGACATCACGCCCTCACGCCCCCTGAGGTTCCTCCCACCCGTCCCCGCGTCGCCGCCACCGGCGACCGGCTGGGCGATCCTCCTTCGCCGTCTCACCGCCCCGGCGATGGCCGCTGCGGCCGTCCTCATCCTGGTGGGGGCGATCGGTACGGCCGCCAACTCGGGCTTCCTGCCGTCGGCGGCGAGCACAGGAGCCCAGGAGAACGACACGCGCGCTGTTGCGTCTACCGAGGCATTGCCTGGCGGTGGCGTCCCTCAGACGGCCGGATCGAGCTCCATGCCCGTCGCCGCCGGCGCCACCGTTCGGCCCGCTGACCGACCTACAGCCGGCAGTCCACCGGTGTTTTCGGGGTACCAAGGCGGTCGCTCCTCGCCGAGCGAGGGGACGAGGGATGCCCTTGCCGCGACGGGCACCTCACCGTCCCCGCCGCCATTTCAGCTGATGCTGGGCGCCGGGGTCGTCCTCCTCGCCGCCGCCTTCCTCGCTCGCGCGGCCACGCGCCGCCGCGAGACGACCTGACGGTCTAGGCCAGCTTCCCCGCCACCACCGCGGCGGCCAGCAGGACCAGCAGCAGGGCCGCGACCAGGAGCGCCGCCCAACCACTGTCGCGGAAGGTTCGTTCGGGGGGCGCCATCGGCTCCGGCCGGCGGGTTGGCGGCGGCTGAATTTCGCCCGGCGCGCGGCGCGTCAGCGGGGCGGCGGCAGTCTCGGCCGCGGACGCGCGCCAGCTCGCCCAGGTCCGGGTCGTGGTCGGCGGTGCGGGCTGAATCGGATGGCGCGTCGTCCCCCAGTGAGTCCCGCCGGGAACGCCGTGCGGATGGATCGCATCCCATTCCGCTCGACGCGCGGGATTCGAGAGCAACCGCCACGCGTCATTGATGCGCCGCATCCGGTCGGTGAGTTCCTCGCCCGGGTGGAGATCGGGATGGAAGCGCTTCGCCAGGCGCCGATGGGCGCGGGCGACCTGGAGCGGTGACGCGCCGCGGGCGACGCCAAGCACTGCGTAGGGATCGAAGCCGGCGCGGTCGGCCATCCGCGAATTCTACGGCCGGCGGTGGGCTCAAAGGAGGCCGCGGCGCGGCGGTTAGTGCGGTGCCATCGGTCTAGACTCCACTGCCATGCAGGAGCGCCAACGCCCGATCCTGATGCTCATCGACGGGCCTAGCCTCGTCTACCGCGGGTACTTCGCGCTGCCGCCGCTGACGACGTCGGATGGGACCCTGGTCAACGCCGCCTTCGGCTTCCTCCAGATCGTCCTCCGCGGGATGCAGGACCTCAAGCCGGACTACGCGATCGTCACGTTCGATCTCGGGCGGCCCCAGTTTCGATTCCAGGCGTTCCCCGAGTACAAAGCCGGCCGGCCGTCGATGCCGGATGACCTGAGGGCGCAGTTCCCGATCGTCCGCGAGATCAGCCAGATGATGGGGATGCCGATCCGCGAGCTGGAGGGCTACGAGGCCGATGACGTGATCGGATCGCTGGCGCAGGCCGCAACGGCGGCCGGCGTCGACACGATGATCGTCTCCGGCGACCTCGACGGGCTGCAGCTCGTCAACGACCACATCCGGCTGCTCACGACCCGGATGGGCGTCGCGGCCACGGTGATCTACGACGAGGCAAGGGTCGATGAGCGCTACGGTCTGCGCCCCGCGCAGATGCTGGACTACAAGGCGCTGAAGGGCGACACCTCGGACAACATCCCTGGCGTACCCGGCGTGGGGGAGAAGACCGCGATCCAGCTGCTCCAACAGTTCGGTTCGCTCGACGCCCTCTACGAGCACCTCGACGAGGTCAAGGGCAAGCTCCGCGATCGCCTCGCCGAACACCGGGAGTCGGCCTTCATGTCGCGCGAAGTGGGGAGGATCATCACGGGTTTGCCCGTCGAGCTCGACCTCGAAACGGCGCGCACCGGCCGCTACGACCGGCGGGCTGTCGCACAGCGCTTCCGGGAGCTCGAGTTCCGATCCCTCATCGATCGGCTGCCGCCCTCGACGATCGCGCCCAGCGGCCCCGAACCCACCGAGCGCGAGACGAAGGGTGGCCTCCAGCTCTCGCTCGACCTGCTCGGCGGAGGAGCCGATGGCGCCGCCGCCCGGGATGGCGGCCAGCCGACCGCCACGCTTCCGTCACTGCCGGGCGGACCCCACCCGCCTGCGCCGGACCCGCTGGTCGACCCGGGCGGCGCAATCGAGCAGGTCGACCCCCGAATCCCTCGGGAGGCCGGCGACGCCGACGAGTTGGAGTTCTGGCTGGCGGCCCACACCGACGCGGTCGGCCTGGGCTGGGCGGTGGCCGGCGGACGGCCGCTCGAGCGGCGGCTGTTGGGGATCGCCATGGCCGGCTCCGATGGCAGCACCTGGTACCTGCCGTGGGACGACGGGGAGGGCAAGCCCGGGACGGAAGCACCCGTCGACCGGCTGCCGGCCTGGTTCGCGCGCACCGACCGCCCGCTCATCGGCCACGACCTCAAGCAGCTGGTCGTCTCGCTGGGGCGCCGGGGCGTTCAGCTGGCCGGTCCAACCTGGGACACCCTCGTCGCCTCGTACATGCTCAATCCGGCACTGCGCGCGCAGACAATCGATGATCTCGCCGCCAACCGCTTCTCGGCCGAGCTGCCGCCGCGACCGACCGCCGGCGAGACGGGTGCCGAGGAACGAACCGTCGCCCGTCGCGCTGCTGGTGAGGCGCTCACCGCGCTCCTGGTCCGTCCCGCCCTCGAGCAGGAGCTGGCGGACACTGGTCTCGCCAACCTCTACCGCGAGGTGGAGATGCCGCTCCTGCCGGTCCTCGCCCGGATGGAGCTGGCGGGGGTCGTCATCGACCGCGAAGCGCTGGCCGCCATGGCGGTGGAGTTCGGCGAGCAGCTTGCGAGCCTGGAGGACCGGATCTACTCCGCGGTCGGCCACCCCTTCAACATCGGCTCACCCAAGCAGCTGGAGCAGATCCTGTTCCACGAGCTGAGCCTTCCGGCCACCAAGCGGACACGGACCGGCTACTCGACCGATGCCTCGGTCCTCGAGGAGCTTCGCGGGAAGCACGAGGTCGTCGGGCTCATTCTCGAGCACCGCCAGGTCTCCAAGCTGAAGTCGACCTACGTCGACGCTCTGCCCCTGTTGGTCGATGCGGACGGCCGGCTGCACACGACCTACCAGCAGGCGGTGGCTGCCACCGGACGGTTATCGAGCATCGACCCCAACCTGCAGAACATCCCGGTCCGTTCGCCGCTGGGCCGACGTATCCGGCGCGCGTTCGTGGCACCGGAGGGACGGTTGCTGTTGGCCGCCGACTACTCGCAGCAGGAGCTTCGCATCCTGGCCCATGTCTCCGGTGACGATGGGCTCAAGGCGGACTTCGCGGCGCACTCGGACATCCACCTGGCGGCCGCCGCCCGCGTGCTGGGCTTGAAGCCGGAAGAGGTCGGCCCGCGCGAGCGCAGCGTGGCCAAGATGATCAACTACGGGATCGCCTATGGGTTGAGCGACTTCGGCCTTGCGGACCGGCTGAAGATCCCGCGCGAGGACGCCCAGAAGTTCATCAACGACTACTTCGAGGCGTACCCGGGGATCCGCCGCTACACCGTCCAGATCCGGATGCTGGCGCGGGACCAGGGGTTCGTCTCGACCCTGCTGGGGCGACGTCGCTACCTGCCCGAGCTGACGGCTCGTAACAGCGCGCTGCGCTCGGCCGGGGAGCGGATGGCGATCAACATGCCGATCCAGGGCACCGCCGCGGACGGGATGAAGATCGCCATGATCCGCCTCGATGCCGCGCTCCGCGAGCGAGAGATGCGCTCGCAGATGCTGCTCCAAGTCCACGACGAGCTCGTCTTCGAGACCGACCAGGAGGAGATGCCGGGGCTTGCGTCGCTGGCCCGGGAGATCATGGAGACCGCCCTGCCGCTCGACGTCCCACTCGAAGTCGATCTCAAGGTGGGCACCAACTGGGAGCGGATGGACCGCCTGACGTTTACCGATGGCGCCTGGCTCACGGTCGGGCGAGTGCCCGAGCCGGAGCCGGTCCCCGACGAGGCCGCGGTCGAAGAGCTCAGCGTCTAGCGCCTCGCCGATGCCCGAGCTGCCCGAAGTCGAGACCGTCGCGCGCGACCTCCAGCGCTGGGTGGCGGGGGCTCGGATCAGCGACGTCGAGGTGCGCTGGGAGCGGACGGTCCAGCATCCACTTCCCGTCGAGCGATTCGCCGAGGAGCTCCGCGGGTCGTCAATCGCGCGCGTGGGACGACGGGCAAAGAGCGTCCTCCTCTACTTGGCCGACGGGCGAGTGATGACCGTTGCCCTGCGCATGACCGGGGCACTGATCGTCGCCCCGCCCGGTGCCGCGGACGACCCGTACGTGCGCGTGGTGTTCGCGCTGGCCGACGGGCGCCAGCTGCGCTATCGGGACGTGCGCAAGTTCGGACGGATCGGCCTGTTCGAGGGAGGCGGGCTCGTGCGTCGGGCTAAGCCGCCCGCGACCCGGCGCGTCCGCGAGCCCGCAAGCCGACGGGTCCGCGAGCCGAGAGCCGCGTACCGCGTCGGCGACGTCTTCGCGCGGCACGGGCCAGAGCCACTGAGCTCGGCGTTCACCGCGCGGCGCCTGGCGGAGAGGCTTCGCGGCCGTTCCGCCAGGCTCAAGAGCCTGCTCCTCGACCAGTCGTTCGTCGCCGGGATCGGCAACATCTACGCGGATGAGGCGTTGTGGCGAGCCCGCCTGCACCCGCTACGCCGCGCCGACACGCTCTCCGAGTCCGAGGTTCGGCGGCTCCATCGTGCCATCCGCTCCGTCCTTCGTCAGGGGATCGCCAACCGCGGAGCCAGCTTCAGCGACTACGTCGGAGCCAATGGCGAGCCCGGAGACAACGCGGAGCAGCTGGCGGTGTACCAGCGGACGGGTGCTCCGTGCCTGCGCTGTGGCCGCCCGATCGCGCGCATCGTCGTCGGCCAGCGCAGCACGCACTTCTGCCCACACTGCCAGCGGCTCCCCGAGGCATCATCCACGCCATGAAGGTCATCGGGCTGACCGGCAACCTCGGCTGCGGGAAGAGCACGGTGGCGGGGATGCTCCGCGACCTCGGCGTGGCGCACATCGATGCGGACGCGGTGGCCCGTGAGATCCGCCAGAACGACGGCGAGGCGAGGGCGGCGATCGAGCGGCGATTCGGGACGCTCGAGGCGCGGGAGCTCGGTCGGGTGGTCTTCACCGACCCGCGCGCGCTTCGCGACCTCGAGGCGATCCTCCATCCACGGATTCGGGATGCGGTGCGAGCCCGGCTCGCCGAGCTCGCCGAGGCGAACGTCCCGGCAACGGTGGTCGAGGTGATCAAGCTCCTCGAGTCGCCGCTCCACGACGCATGCGACGAGACCTGGGTCGTGCGCTGTGATGAGGCCGATGCGCTTCGCCGGGTGAGTGAGTCACGCGGGCTGAATGAGGCCGAGGCGCGAGCCCGGATGGACAACCAGTCGTCTCAGGAGGTGAAGATTGCCGCCGCCGACGTGGTCATCGACGGATCGGCGCCGCTTCCGGAGACCCGACGGCAGGTCGAGGCGGCGCTGGCCGCCCTCTTGCGGAGCTGACCTGAAGCCAGCGCCCGGGCTGATCGGCGTTTAGGGCGCGGCCTGGCTCTGGGTTGCGGCCGGTGCCTTTGGGTAGGGGAACCGGAACTCGTTGATCAGGGTGTCGATAGTCGATCCGGTCGTTTTCGCCACGCGACTGTCTTCATCGGCTCGCAGGACCATGCTGAAGAGGCCACCCGCTGCCGTCAGCTCGGCGATCTTCTCGGCCGTCTCGAGATCCGTGCGCACGATGTAGATCGAGCCGTTGCGGGACAGGATGGTGAGGCTCTGGAGGGTCACCTTGGTGGACGGTCCGGGGACGAACAGCGCCTGCGTCCTCGCTGCCTGACCGGCCGGCTGCCCGAGCTCCGGGTTCATTGCCATGGTCACGATCAGGTCGACGCGCTGGCCCGCCTGCAAGGTGCCGCCGACGGCCTTGTCGTCGGCCACCGTCACCGATGTAGCTCGCCAATCGGCTCCGGCGGGGTCGAACTTCTGACCGGGTTCGAGGATCGAGAAGCCCTGCCCGGTCGTGGTCGAGGCCAGCAGGTTGCGCGTCACCAGCTGGCCGGCCGCGATTGACACCCCGCTGATGCGGCCGAGGACGTCGTCGATCCGGGTGAAAGCCGCCTCGTTCGTCGGGTCGGCGGGGACGGATCGGGTGGCGACGTCGCCGTCCTCGATCGGCTTGCGGCTCGGGATCTGGCGCACCGCCACGACCACGCTGCGCATCTGCGCCTGCTGGGTCTGGGTGACGCCGGAGAAGCGGAGCGCCACGAAGACGACCCCGCCGACGATGAGCGCGATCACCAGCCCCACCGCGATGTAGAGCTTGGATCGCTTGCTGTTCTTGTCGCTGTATTCGAGTTCCACGGCTGGATCGTCTCCGGAATGGCGGGGTCTGTCTGCAGGACGTTGGGACTAGCGGCGAACGACAGGCGTCATGGCCGGGCGGCGGTCACCACGGAATGAGGCGTGCCTTCTCGGCGCGTCGGAGGCTCTGGTCATCCGGATCGGCGTATACGCCGGTCACCGCCTCCGCGGAGATGCCGTTGGCGTCGACGTTCGTGACCTGGAAGACGGCGAAGCCGATGATGTCGACGTAGCTTCCGTTGCTCGCCGACGTGGCGACGTTGAAGGTGATCGGCTGGACGTGGACCACGGGCTGGCCGTCGCCGTTGCTGCCGGTCGCCCGGAGATTGAAGCGGTAGCACCCGGCCGCCAGGCCGACGGTGTTGATCGTCAGGGTCGACAGGGCGCCACTTCCGCTGGTGGTCGGGGTGACGGTCGCATCGCTGAGGGTGATCTGCCCGGCGCCAATGGTGTCGGGGTTGAGCGAGCAGTCGGTGAATGACGCGGTGTCGTACGAGAGGGCGACCGGCGAGCCGGTGGCGCCCCACTTCGTGCCGCTGGCGCTCGTCGTCGAGACGTAGATCGGCAGTGAGATCGAACCGCCGGGCGTCGGCGTGCTGCCGCTCAGCGTCGAGTTGCCCAGGCTGAAGTCACGGGTCGCGCCGCCGACCATGACAGGCACCGGATAGCGACGCGCCTGGAAGTACGGATTGCCTGAATGGCCTTCCAGCCAGACGGTGTAGATGCCGGTCGGCACGCTCTGCGTCTGCAGGTTGTTCATGGTGACGGTCGTCCCCTGCTTGGCGGGGATGAAGACGTCGCTCGACCAGGTCGGCATGTTCATGTGGCCCGCGGTTGGCGCGCTGGTGCTCGGCGGCTCGCCGGGGATGAGGTCCCAGGCCGGGTTGGGCGCGTCGTGATCCCCGTGCAGGTGGAGGGTCACCGTGCTGTTGAACGCATCATTGCGGCTCACCGTGAAGTTCGGCCCGGTGATGGTTGCGGTCGAGTCGATGGTGATGGCGCCGGGCGGTGAGATCGCGAAGTCAGGGATCTGCATCACCGTGCCGTTGTAGACCCCGAGCAGAAGACGCTCGCCCCCCACGTACACGTCCTGGAAGTTGCCGACGACCATCGCGGTGTCGTTGCCGTCGAGGACCGCGACCTGGTCGTCGGGGTCGGCGGGGGTGGTGATCGGCGGGAACATCGGCCCCCGATAGCCGGTGAGGATGTAAGCGCCCTCCACGTCCTTAAGCGTGTTGACGGTGGTACCCGATGTCACGCCGTTGTAATAGACGCGCGAGGTGGTTGACTCGAAGTTGCGGACGTCGAGCGCCACGAAGCCGCGGAACGAGCTGTCGTTCGACGACTTCGACCCCGGCCCGTACAGGTCGAAGACCGGTCCCGGGTTCGCCTCCGAGGCCGGAGTGCGGACGTCGTACCCCATCACGGTGAGCTGGTCGACCTGGCCGTTCCCCGAGGTCGCGGCGGTGGAGACGGTATCGACGAAGCCATTCCCGGGGCCCGGGGCGTTGATGTATCGGCGGGCAACGAGCGGCAGGGCCGGCCCACCTTGCAGGCTGCAGCGCGCGCGCCCTCCCGTCGCCATGGTCTGGATGCCGATCGCCTTGCCGAGCGTGGTCTGGAGCGTGGAGCTGATCGCCACCCGGACGCTGGTGCCGTTGATGAGGATTCCACTGGAGAGGTAGGAGGGGTCACCCGCGTGGCCGCTTTCGTACTGCGGGGTGCCCGCGACGGTTGCCGCGGCGCCGGCCGGGGAGTGCTCGAGGTTGACGAGGGCGGTCTGGCGCGCGTCGGCCGCCGCGGCATTGTCCGAGGCCCCGTCGATGAGGGCGCTGCAGGCGGCGAGTGCGGCGGCGTCGGCCGCGGTCTGGACATGGCGCCGCTCGGCGACCTGGCGGCCGACGTCGATCGCCAGCCCGGCGAAAGCCAGGACGATGACGAGCAACAGGGCCACGAGAACAAGCACCTGTCCACCGGCCGTCCGTGGCGCTGGCGCCGCGGCAACGGTCACGCGCGGCATCAGTTGACGACCATCGTGGCGGTCACCTGCTGCGAGAATCGTCCGTTCGTGTCCTTCGCGAGGACCTGCCCGACGAGCGGGACCACGATGTCCGAGCGGTAGGTGAGCGTCACCTGGATCAGGCATCCCTGCCGTGTGTCAGGTACGCAGATGGTCGTGGGGTTGGTCCCGTCCGGGCACGACGAAGCAGTGGTCGACATGCTCGCGCAGTAGGCGACCGTCAGGTCGCCATCCACCTGGACCTCGGTGCCGGTCGTGCTGCAGCCACCGCCGCTGGTCGCAGCGCTGAAGTGCGGCGAGCCGTTGGCGAGGAGCCCGAAGGACTGCGTGGCAGCCGTGAGGATTGCGGCGCAGCGATGGCTGTCGTTCCACGCCTTGGTGTGGTTCTGATCGAAGACGTAGATCGTCCCTGCCCGAGCGCCCTCCCGCGCCGAGTTGGTGAGGGTCACATTGGCACCGAAGAGGAGCCCGAACTGGACGATCCCTACGATGAGGAAGAGGAGCGGCAGGAGCACCGCCACGAACTCCACGAGTGCCTGGCCGGGAGCAGCGGACGCGTCACGCCCAGCACGCAGCCGGCGCAGGACGGCAGGGCCGGCCCGGTGTGAGCGCGGGGTCATCGGCGCAGACGCGGTCATCGGTCCTGCCAGCGTAGATTTGCGGTCCCCGGACCGATATAGCCCGCTTGGGCGCCCGCGGATCGGTACCGATGGCGTCGGCTAGAATCGAAGGCCCCGCCGCGCACCCTGGAGAGCTTCCTTGCCTGACCTGAAGGTTCACGCCCCGTTCGAGCCGACCGGCGATCAGCCACAGGCGATCGCCGGCCTGATCGACGGCATCGGCTCGGGGCTGAAACACCAGGTCCTGCTGGGTGCCACCGGCACCGGTAAGACCTACGCGGCGGCAAAACTGATCGAGGCGGTCAACCGCCCGACGCTGGTGATGGCCCACAACAAGACGCTCGCCGCCCAGCTCTACCAGGAGTTCCGCGAGTTCTTCCCGGACAACGCGGTCGAGTACTTCGTCAGCTACTACGACTACTTCCAGCCGGAGGCCTACCTGCCGCGCTCGGACACCTATATCGAGAAAGACTCGTCGCGGAACGACGAAATCGACCGGCTGCGGCACAACGCCACCCGCGCCCTCTTCGAGCGACGGGACGTGGTGATCGTGGCATCGGTCAGCTGCATCTACGGGCTCGGCGCGCCGGTCGACTACGGCGCCACGGTGATCAACCTCAAGCAGGGAGGCCGATACCGCCGCGACGGCATTCTTCGCCACCTCGTTGACCTGCAGTACCAGCGAAACGACGCCGCGCTGGCCCGATCACGGTTCCGGGTTCGTGGCGACGTCCTCGAGGTGCAGCCGCCGCACGGGGAGTACCTCGTGCGCATCGACTTCTTCGGTGACGAGGTCGAGCGGATCGTCGAGGTCGATGCGCTGACCGGCGAGGTCCAGGCCGAGCGTCGCGAGGTCAACTTCTATCCCGCCAGTCACTACGTGACCCCGCGCAACAAGCTCCTCGCCGCGATCACCGACATCGAGGCCGAGATGGAGGAGCGCGTGCGTGGGCTGGCCAACGAGGGACGCGAGCTCGAAGCGGCCCGGCTCCGGCAGCGGACCATGTTCGACCTCGAGATGATGCGCGAGGTCGGCTTCTGCTCCGGGATTGAGAACTACTCGCGCCACCTGGCTCGAAGGGAGGCCGGGTCGCGACCCTGGACCCTCATCGACTACTTCCCGACCGATTTCCTGCTCATCGTCGACGAGAGCCACATCACGATCCCGCAGGTCCACGGCATGTACAAGAACGATCGGACCCGCAAGGAGATCCTCGTCGACTTCGGCTTCCGGTTGCCGTCGGCGCTCGACAATCGGCCGCTCACCTTCGAGGAGTTCGAGGACCACCTGAACCAGGTCGTCTACATGAGTGCCACGCCCGGACCGTATGAGACAGAACGAGCAGACCGCGTCGTCGAGCAGTTCATCCGCCCCACCGGCGTCGTGGACCCGCAGATCACCGTGCGCCCAACCACCGGGCAGATCGACGACCTGGTCAACGAGATTCGCGATACGGTCGCTCGCGGCGAGCGGGTGCTGGTCACGACCCTCACCAAGAAGATGGCGGAAGACCTCGCGGACTACCTGGCCGAGATCGGGATCAAGGTCCAGTGGCTGCACAGCGAGGTGGACACCCTCGAGCGGATCGAGATCCTGCGTGACCTCCGGCTCGGGGTCTACGACGTGCTCGTCGGGATCAACCTCCTCCGCGAGGGCCTCGACCTGCCCGAGGTGACCCTCGTCGCCATCCTCGATGCCGATAAGGAGGGCTTCCTGCGCTCCGGAGGCTCCCTTATCCAGGTCATCGGGCGGGCGGCACGCAACATCGGCGGCAGGGTGATCATGTACGCCGACCGGAAGACCGATTCCATGCAGTCCGCGATCGATGAGACCGATCGCCGGCGCACCAAGCAGCTGGCGTACAACACCGAGCACGGCATCGTTCCCGAGACGATCACGAAGGGCATTCGCGACATCCACGAGGGCCTCCGGCGCGTCGCGGAGGAGCGCGCGTCGCTGGAAATCGAGTCCGCCGAGCCCGAGGAGCTGGTGGCAATGATGGGCCGCCTCGAGGCGCAGATGAAGGAGGCTGCCCGCAACCTCGAATTCGAGCGTGCGGCGGCGCTGCGAGACGAGATCCTCCAGCTCCGGCGCCTCCGCGAGGAGCTGGCCGCGGCTCCAGGCACCATCCCGGCCGATGTCTACGCGGGTGCTGCTGGCGCGGACCTTGGCGACCGCGATGGGGCGGGGGAGCGTGCCCGGCGCGAGGTCTTCAGCATCAGCGCACGGCCGAACATCATCGCCGCCGGCAGCCGACGACGGCCGCCCCGGCGTCGACGCCCCTGACCGCGGACCGGGAGCGGGCAGATGGCCGGGACGATGCCCCATGCGATCTTCGTGGAGACCGGCCTCGACGCCGGTGCCACGGTGGCGGCGTACGCCGCCGAGCTGCCCGGCTGCGCCTCCTTCGCTCCGTCTGACGGCGAGGCGACGGCCGCCATCCCGGCGCGCGTCCGACGATTCACCGAGTGGCTGCGTGCCAACGGCGAAGGGGTGCCCCAGGTCGTGGGCGACAACTGGTACGAGGTCGAGCGTGCCGCCGCCGGCGCCGATCCGGGAGGCAGGGCGACCTTCTCGCTCGACGAGCTCCCGCCATCCGACGATGAATGGACCCGGTGGGGCGGCTGGCTCGAGCTCGCGCGCGAGGAACTCGCGGAGGCCATGGATGCACGCGGCCTGACGGCGCTCGGCGAGGACCCGTGGTTTGCCGCCATCCTCGCCCAGGATGCGACGCTGGTCGCCGAGCTGGGTGGGCCACCGGCGCCGACGCCGACCGATCCCATCGACCGTTTCTACGCGACGCGCGACGCCCTCTTCGCCGCGCTCGACGCCAGCGGGCCGTCCGGTTCGGGGGTGCGGCGCGCGCTCCGCCTCACCATCGCGGACGACCTGCGCCTGGCCGACCGGCTGCGGGGAGGCGAGGCCTGACCGCCGTCCATCGTGCTCGCCACGCCGGCGACTGGCCCATCGACCCCCCGCGCCGCGCCCCGGCAGGATCGGGCCTTCGCACGCTCCAGGACGGCATGCCACGCTGCGACGCGTCTGCACCGCCCGTCCTGTCCGGAGACGGGAGCGAGCGCGCGATGCTCATCGGCCAGGCGCCGGGGCGACGGGAGATCGAGACCGGCGTGCCGTTCGCGCATGAAGCCGGGCGGCGACTCGTCGGCTGGCTCGCGCTTGCCGGCATCACCCTCGACGATTTCCGAAAGCGCTGGTACGTCACCTCGGTCGCCAAGTGCTACCCGGGTCGACGGGCCGGCGCATCGGTCGACTCGCCCCCATCGCGCACCGAGGTTCGGCGCTGGTCGCCGTTTCTCGACGAGGAGGTTCGGCTCGTCGCGCCGGGCCTGGTCGTGCTCGTCGGCGGGATCGCGCACCGATATGCCTTCGGCGACGGCAGCCGCGTCGACCAGCTGGTGGGCGGATTGCTCTCCTGGGAACGGGCTCCAGGGGCGGCGGTCATCGCGCTGCCGCATCCATCCGGCGCGTCAACGTGGCTCAACGAATCCGCGCATGTCGCCCTGTGGCGCGCCTCCATGGACCGGCTGGCCGTCGCCTGGCGGGAGCTCGGCACGTGACCCCCGAGGTGCCGCCGATATCGGGCTACCCCGTCCTCTCACCGCCGACCTACGCGGGCCCGACCCGCGAGCGCTGGATCTGGACAGCAATCGTGGTCGCCATCGGGCTACTCATCTTCGGCCTGATGGTCGCGAGCGGATTGGGAGGAACGGGCCAGGACCAGGAAGTCGCGGTCGCCGACGTGCTGACCTCGCCCGGGGGACCCGCGGCACGCTTCGGGACGCACGAGATCCAGATCGTTGGCTGGTACGCGCAGATCTCGGCCGGCTGCCAGGGCGATACCGGCGGGGCCGACGCCGCGGTGGCATGGCTGCAGGCCGACTGTCCGGTGCGCGTCCTGCTTTCCGAGCAGCCGACCGGGACGGTGACCCAGGCCGAGCTGCTCCGGGATGGACTGCGCCTCTCAGCGCCGAATGGCAAGCCCTTCCCACCGCCGTCGCCGCCGGGGACGGGGACCGCGGGACTCGAGCAGCTCGTCTTCACCGGGCACTTCGTTGATCCGGCCGCCGCGTCGTGCATACCTGGGCGCCTGGACCAGTGCCGGAACACGTTCGCCGTCAGCGAGTACGCGGGCCTCATCAAGTAGCTCGGACGAGAGCAAGCATGACTGGCA
>JALYLB010000031.1 GCA_030774475.1 Chloroflexota bacterium
GACGTAAGCGATGATCTCCCCGGTCGCCGAATTGAGGGCGACGAGCGAGCCGTTGTTCACGTTCTTGGGCTTCAGCGTCTTCACCCACTTGGCGACCTCGGCCTTCGCCGCCTGCTGGAGGCCGTAGTCGAGGGTGGTGATGACCCGGAATCCGCCGGTACGGAACTCCTGGGAGGGGTTCTTGTAGCCGAGGTTGGCGAGGATCTGCTCCGCTTCGCCCTCGACCCGGAAGCTGAACTGTGGTTCCTTGAGGACGCTCGACACCCGTGACGGGTGCATCTGCTGCCAGGTCGTCTTCACCGCCTTGTCGTGGTCGGCTCTGGTGATATCGCCATCGGCGAGCATCCGATCGAGCACTTCGTTGCGGCGGGCGATCGCCGGCGCCGCGCCCTTCGGGTTCTGGTACGGGTCATAGACCGTCGGCAGCTGCGGGATGCCGGCCAGGAAGGTGGCCTGGGCGAGGGTCAGCTTGTTGAGGTCGGTGATGCCGAAGTAGTTTGCGGCGGCCGCCTTGATGCCGTATGAGCCGTTCCCGTAGAAGATCAGGTTCAGGTACGTCTCGAGGATCTTCTCCTTGCCGGCACGGCCAGGGTAGGCCGCGGTGACCTGGAGGGCGAGGATGTTCTCCTTGATCTTGTCGACGTACGTGTGACCGTTGAGGAAGGCCAGCTCCGGCGGCTTGCAGACATCGGCCTCAGACGATGCCTGCGCCTGCGCCTGGGCCTCCGCCTGCGCGCTGGCAACTGGGGTCGCCGCCGGCGCCAGCGCCTGTGCCTGCTTGATCGAGCCTGCGTACTTGATCACCTGCTGGGTGATCGTCGACGCTCCCTGGACGATGCCGCCGGCCGACAGGTTGGCCAGGAAGGCCCGCATGGTGGCCGACAGGTCCACCCCGGAGTTCTCCCAGAACGTCTTGTCCTCGATCGCGACGGTCGCATCGACAACCGCCTTGGGGACGGCCTTGAAGGTGACCGATTCGCGATTCTGGCACTCGAAGCGCGCGAGCAGGGTCTTGCCACTGCGGTCAAAGACCAGCGTCGACTGGGGAAGCTGGATGTCGTCGAGGATGGTGGGGGCGGGCAGGCCGGCCGCGAAGTAGTTGTAGGCGGCGAGCATCGCTCCCCCGGTGCCGAGCACCGAACCGCCGATCATGACGAGCAGGAGGACGAGGGCCCCGAGCAGGACTGTGGTGAGTCCCTGCCGGTGCCGCCCGCGAACATCGGTGTTGCGGCGCAGCATCAACCGGTGCCGTCGCCGTTGCATCGCCGGGTGCATCGGGCGCTACGGTAGCAGGGGCATCGGTCCGGGTCGAATGGACCGGCGGACGGTTCAGGCCGCCTTCATGAGCGTCAGGGCAGGTAGCTTCGCGGGTTGACCGGCTGGCCGTCGAACATCACCTGGAAGTGCAGGTGGCAGCCGGTCGCCCAGCCGGTGGCGCCCTCGTAGCCGATCAGGTCTCCCGCGTGGACCTCCTGTCCGACCGAGACGATCTCGCGGGATAGATGCCAGTACCAAGTCTGCAGCCGCTGGCTGTGGCCGATGATGACACCGATCGCCGTATCGCCGTAGGCGGAATTTGGACGGTCATCGGCGAGGACCTGCCCGTCAGCGGCGGCGTAGATCGGCCCGCCGCAGATCGGTTGCAGGTATGCCAGGTCAATCCCGGCATGGAAGTACTCGTACACCGTGTGGCCGAATTCCTGGGTGACCACGAACGGCCCGATGAGCGGCCATTCGAATCGACCGTGATAGGCGACGTCGAGCTTATCGGCCTGTGCCTTGAGGCTCGACACGAGCTGCGCCTGGCCGGCGAGCGCCGCCTCCTGCTGCGCGATCTTCTGTTCGTAGGTCGCCGCGTCCCTCTGTGCGGCGGCGAGCTGCGCCCGCTGATCTGCACGCAGCTGCACCAGCTGGGCCTGCTTGACGGCGAGAGCCGCACGCGCCGCATCGAGCCGTCGCTGCTGCGCGTCGAGCGCCGTCGCGCGCGCGTCCGCCTCGTGCTCAAGCGTGGTGAAGATCGTGCGCCCGTCGCGCAGGGTCGACCTACGGATCTGGAGCTGCTCCTGCGCCGAACGGATCTCGGCCGCCAACAGGCGGTCCTGGTCGCTGAGGGCGAGCATGTCGCCGAGCTCGCCGGCGACGGAAGTGAATGACTGCGAGGAGAGGATGACCTCGAGGATCGAGACCTGGCTCTGGGCGTAGGCCTGCCGCAGATGGGCCTGGAGAAGCACCTCGCGCGCCCGGAGGTCTGACGCGCTCTGTTCGATCTGTACCGCCACCTGGTCGAGGTCGCGGGACAGGTGGGTGAGCTGGTCCCGGTATGACGCGAGGTCGGCGCTAGCGCGCGCGAGCTCGTCGCTCAGCAGCTTGATCTGGGTTTGAGCGTCCTCGATCGCCACCCCGACCGCGGCGAGATCGCCGGAGATCTGCTCGAGGCTCGTCCCGAGCTCGCTCTGCGTGTCCAGCAGGGAGGCAAGCTGGGCCTTCTGGCGTTCGAGCTCCTTCTGCATCTGGCGCTGCTGGTCCATGGCGCTGTTCACATCGGGGCCGTCGGCGTGCACCGGACCAACGGCCCGGGGCAGCAGGACGATTCCCAACACGAGGGAGAGAACCAGCACTCCGCGACGGCGGACGGACGACATGCGCCTCCTTTGATGGTGGTCGATGCGCGTGATTCATCCGAGCGCCCTGGGCAGCAGCGCCGCGAACGACCGATAGCACGGCCGCCGGGCACCGGGCGGAGCCGCCAGCATACATCCACCCCACAACCCCCCTAAGTGCACCGGACTACCCGCGCCGCCGAGCGCAGCGCGACCCGGCGACCGGACCTCAGGCGAGGATCAGGGCCGCCGTGGAGCCGAGCAGGGAGGGATCGATGAGCAGGGCGGTCACCAGCCCTCCGACCAGGAATGGGCCGAACGGGATGTACGTTCGCAGGCCCGCGCGGCGGGTCAGCAGCAGGCCCAGGCCCACGACCGCCGAGAGGAGGGCGCCGACGAAGACCGCGGTGAAGATGGTCGGCCACCCCAGGATGAGGCCAATCGGCCCCACGAGGTAGATGTCGCCCAGGGCGATCCCGCCGCGAATGAGGAGGCCGGTGAGCCCGAGGAAGCCGATCGCCAGCGCCGCGCCGATGGCGGCGTCGACGGGCTTGACCGCGGGGTTGAAGGGTACGAAGAGGATGGCCGCAACGATGAGCGGATCCAGGACGATATGCGGCAGGCGACGCTGCTCGAGGTCTGTGGCGCTCAGCACCACCATCGGGGCCAGCAGCACGAGGTAGGCCGCCGTCGCCCACGCGGGAAGGGTCGAGCGCCACACGACAGCGCCACCCGCCAGGCCGGTGACAAGGCCGTAGAGGGCGGTGCGCAGGCTGAGCGGCCGCCCCCCGGCCTCGTCGGGTGGCCAGACGGAGGCAAGCCGCTCCGAGGCCGCGCCGAGCACGGCGAAGGCAAGCCCGACCGCGAGGGCGATGGGTGTCATTGCGGCGGCATGCTAGCCGCTGGCACGCTTCCTGCGTCATCGCGCGGGGTAAAGCCGGCGCCGGCCGGCGACGCAGGGAGGCACGACGTGATGGACAGCGATCGCGTGAAGGGCTCGGTCAAGGAGGGCACGGGGAAGCTCGAAGAGGGCTGGGGAGACGCTACCAACGACCCAGAGACCAAGGCCAAGGGCAAGGAGCGCCAGGCCGAAGGCAAGCTCCAGAAAGGCTGGGGCGAGGCGAAGGACACGGTGCGTGATGCCGTTCGCGACGTGACGGATCGCCGCGAGGACGACGCCGGCTAGCTAGCTGCCGCCATCCGCGAAGTCGAGGGCGAGGCGGGTAAGGGTCGAGACGCCCGTACCCACCGCGCCCTTCGGATTCCAGGACTTGTCCGAGGTGAGGTACGCGCTGCCAGCGATGTCGACGTGCACCCAGGGCACGGTCACGAAGTCGTTGATGAAGACCGCGCTCTTGATGAGCGAGCCCTCGCGGCTGCCTGTGTTCACGATGTCGGCATGGGCGGAGTCCAGCTGGGCGCGGTACTCGGTCGCCAGGGGCATCTCCCAGAACCACTCACCGGTGGCATCGGCGGCGGCCTGGACGGCCGCGCCCCACTCGCGCGGCTTGGCGAAATAGGCACTGATCAGCTCGCCAAAGGCGACGGCCTGCGCGCCGGTGAGCGTCGCGATATCCACGAGATGCGTCGCGCCCTGGCGCTCCGCCCAGTGCAGCGCATCGATCAGGATGAGGCGGCCCTCGGCGTCGGTATTGATCACCTCGACCGTCTTGCCGTTCATCGCCTTGACGACGTCGCCCGGCCGCTGGGCATTTGCCCCCGGCATGTTCTCGACCATCGGCGCGACTGCCATCAACGGCGCGTCGGGGGCAAGGCGCGCGACCGTCCGGGCGGCGGCGATGACCGCAGCGGCGCCAGACTTATCGTGCTTCATCTCCTCCATCCGCTCGGGTGCCTTCAGGCTGATGCCGCCCGAGTCGAAGCAGACCCCCTTGCCGACGATTGCCAGCCGTCGATCCGGGTGCTTCTCCCAGCCGGGGAGGGTGATGGCGATCAGGCATGGTGCGTGAGCCGCGCCCTGTCCCACGCCCAGCAGCGCGTTCATGCCCAGCGCCCGCATCTCGTCGACGCCCAGCACCTCGACGCGACAGCCGTCCGCCTCGAGCTCGCGGGCGACCTCCGCCATCCGTTCCGGGTAGAGGTCGTTCGCGGCCCGGTTGGCGAGGGTCCGTCCGAACTCGATCCCCTCGGCGATGGTCAGGGCCCGGTCGAGGGGAGCGGCATCAGGCGCGCCCACCAGGATCAGCTCTTCCACCGAGCGTAGGGACGCCTCGGTGTCACGGACCCTTCCGTAGATGCTCGTCGGCCGATACGTGCCCTGCATCGCCCCGAAGACCGCGGCACTGTATTCATCCGCGCCTTCCCCGTCACGGAGCCAGAGCGCCATCGTCCGCGCACCCCGCCCCTGGAGCCGCCGGGTAGCCATCGACGCGATCCGCCGTGCGCGCCACGCCCCTCGTCCGCGCCGCACAGCATTGACGATCAGGATCTTGCCCGCCGGCAGGGAGCCCCCGTCGATCAGCGCCGTGTTGTGCTCGAGGATGTCGAATTCGCCCCAATCGATGGCCTGGCGAATCACCCCGCCTGACGCCGCGTCGAGGTCGGCCAGGTCCGGCGGAAACTCGCGATCGTCGCGGTAGATCGGGACGGCGAGCACATCGGCGCTGATGGTCGACGGGCTCTCGGAAGCGGCGCGCACGCGCATGCGATGCACTCTCCTCGTGGCTCGAAAATCACCCCAGGCGGCTGGTTCGCGGGACGCGTGCCCGGGTCAAGCGAGTATAGACGCCGCGACCGCGACATCATTGACCGCGGTCAACGCCGCTCCAACCGCACGGAGCGCATCGGCCGCGGACGCGAGTGGCGTCGCGCTCACTCCGCCGCCACCCTCGGCAACGGCGATTGCCAGGCCAAGGTCGGCGCTATGTGCCTCCGCCGCGACAGCTCGATAGCGAGCATCGGCGGCTTCGGCAGCCGCGAGGTCGTCATCGCGCACCGCCTCAGCCAGGCTCCGAACGGCCCGAGCGAGCTTCGTGGTGGTGTCGATCCAGATCGGCAGGGTATCGAGCTTGCCGGGCCAGGCGCGCACTTCGGCCAGGCTGGCGTCCGCCTGGTCGAGGTCGTGGAGCGCTGCGGTGGCGTCCCTCATATCGAGCGCCGCCAGTGCCGCTCCAATGGCGGTGAGCGCAGCCTGCGTCGAGCGGTGCATCGACCAGAAGGCGTCTGCCGCGCTGGCACTGGCGGCGAGCTGCTCCCCGGTCGCCACGAGGTCGCCGGTGGCAACATCGAGCCCTTCCGGTGCTGGTCGACCGTCGATCGCGAGATTCCCGCCGAGCAGCTGCATGGCGCTTCGCGCCGTCCCGATCAACGGCTCGGCGGCCCGGATCCGCTGACCGGCGATCACCAGGTGTGGGCCCGGCCGGTCCGCGGTCTGGATCGTCAGCGCCGCGCCTTGCCGCCCCTCGACGAGCGCAGCCTCCAGGGCAGCCTGGAGCCTGCGCAGAGCGTTTGACGCGTCATCCCGCTCGCGAGTAATCGCCGACTGGACGGCGGCGGCGCTGCCGGGGTCCGCGATCGTCGGGTCGGCCGAGCGTTGGCTGAAGATGGCACCCAGCAGGAGCGCCGCGCCGAGTCCGGCGGCGACCGGACGACCTATCATGCGGCGATGGTCCCGGCTGCTGCACCGAGGGCGGCCTTCCACGGCCTGCCGAAGGCCGAGCTGCACCTGCATCTCGACGGATCGCTGCGGCCGGAGACGGCCGTCGAGCTGGCCGCCGAGATTGGCGCGCCCCTGGACCTGGACGAGGCTCGGCGGCGGATGGTCGCGCCGGCACACGGGGCCAGCCAGGCGGCGCTGCTCACCTACTTCGACCTGCCGATCGCGCTGCTCCAGACGCGGTCGGCACTGCACCGGGCGGCGGCCGAGCTGGTCGAGACCCTCGCCGCGGACGGGGTGACGTACGCCGAGGTGCGCTGGGCTCCGCGCCTCCACCTCCAGCGTGGGCTCGGGGTGCGCGAGGTCATCGAGGCGGTCGCGGAAGGGACTCGCGAAGCGTCCGCTGCGCTCGGGACTCGGTCGCCGGTCGTCGCCCTGATCGTCACTGCCATGCGCTCCCATCCCCCCGGCGCGAACGTCCAGCTCGCACATGAAGCGGCGGCCATCGGTGCGCCGGTGGTGGGATTCGACCTCGCCGGATTGGAGGCGGAGTGGCCCGCACCGCCGCACGCCGCCGCGTTCGTGGCGGCTGCAGAAGGGGGCCTTCGGCTGACCGCCCATGCCGGCGAGGTAGCGGGTCCGGAGCGGATCCGCGAGGTGCTAGCGCTGGGCGTCGAGCGCGTCGCGCACGGAGTGACAGCCGCCGAGGATCCGGCCCTTGTCGACCTCCTGCAGGAGCGCGATGTGACGCTGGACCTGTGCCCGACCAGCAACGTCCAGGCCGGGATCGTCCCGAGCATCGGCAAGCATCCGCTGGCGAGGCTCCATCGGCTCGGAGTCAGCGTGACCTGCTCGACCGATGACCGAGTCGTCTCCGGCACCTCATTGACCGATGAGCTGCTTCGCACGGCCCGCGCGCTGCAACTCACGCGGCGCGAGCTCGCCGCGATCGCCCTCAATGCATTCCGTCGCGCGTTCGCAGCTCCGCGGACTCGTGAGCGGCTCCTCGCGGCGGCGCAGCGCGCCTGGAATGCCTGGGTTGCGGATGCGCCGAACGACCTGGCCGCCCCTAGCGGGAGGCGGAAGGAGGCCGACCCGGTCAGCTGAGCCACGCGACAAGCTGCTCGCGGAGCTCGAACGGATCGGCGACGACCAGATCGGGGCGCCGGTCTCCGCTCAGGCCCTCGGCCATGGTCGCATCGGCCACACCGGTCAGGACCAGCACCGCGTAGATTCCGGCCCGCCGCGCAGCCAGGATGTCCGAGTCGGGGTTATCGCCGATCACCACCGCCTCGTCGGCTCCCACTCCAGCCTCATCGAGGATTCCCGAGAACATCGCGGTGCCGGGCTTGCCGATGACGGTAGGCTCGACCTCCCCCGCGGCCGCACCAATGGCGGCTACCAGCGAGCCAGCCCCGGGGAGGAATCCCCGTGAGGTCGGATAGCGCAGGTCCGCATTGGTGGCGATGAATCGAGCCCCCTGGCGGACCGCGGTAGCGGCCACCGCCACCCTCCCGTAGTCAGAGTGCTGGTCGAGGCCAACGACCACCGCGTCGAAGGTCAGCGGCAGGTCCTCTCCCTGGTAGCCCGGCCGTGACAGCTCGGCGGCCGACGTCTCTGCGTAGCCGGCGGCGCGCAGGTCGGTACTGAGTGCGGGAGCGCCCGCCGCGAGCACCGTCTTCACCTCCGGGAGGTGGCGCCGCAGGTACGCGATCGTTGCCGAGGTGGATGTGACGATCTCCCCGGCCGTCGCCGGGATGCCATGCCCGGCCAGGCGTGTGACGTACTCCTCCTGTGTCGCCATCGAGTTGTTCGTCGCGTAGCGCACCAGGACGCCGGCCGCGAGCATCGTCGTCACCAGCTCGACAGCGCCCGGCACCGGCGTGGCGCCGCGGTACACGACGCCGTCCAGGTCCATGATGACCAGCCGGGGACGGTGCGCGGGGCGAGGTGGCATCGGCGCAAATCATAGGGTTGCCGGCCCGGCGAATACGTCTTGAGGCCGAAGGGGACGCCGGGTATGATGCCGCAGGCTCGCTCCGGCCGATCCCCTCAGCGCCGGTCCGAGGCACGCCGTGTCACGCATGCGGCGTCCCCATGATTTCGTCAGATCGAGGGCGAAGGAGAGTTCATGCGGAAGCGACGGTATGCGTTCGGCGCGATCATCGCGGCGATCGCGATGGTCCTGCTGGCGGCCTGTCAGGGGAACAGTGGCTCGAGCGCGGGCGGGCTCAAGATTGGCCTGGTCACCGACGTTGGGACGCTCAACGACCACAACTTCAACCAGTACTCGTGGGAAGGCGCGCAGGACGGCGCGAGCAAGATCGGGGCGACCGCACGGGCGGCGCAGAGCACCGTCTCGGCGGATATCGCCAGGAACATCAAGTCGTTCACCGACCAGAAGTACGACATCATCGTCACCGTCGGCTTCGCGGCGGGAGCGGACACCATCAAGGCCGCCAAGGCGAACCCAACCATCAAGTTCATCGGCGTTGACCAGTCCCCTTGCGTGGACACGCAGGGAAACAACGACCCGAACTTCGGATGCAAGGGCGACGCCGGCAAGCTGCTCCCGAACCTGCAGGGCATCCAATGGAAGGAGCAGCAGCCCGGCTACCTGGCCGGCATCGTGGCCGGCTCGATCACCAAGAGCAAGCACATCGCCGCAATTGGTGGCACTGCCAGCGTGCCGGCCGTTCCGAACTACATGATCGGCTACCTGAACGGTGCGCACTCGGTCGACCCGAGCATCAAGGTCGAGCTCAAGTACGTCAGCGCGGCGCCTGACAAGAAGGCATTCAACGACGCCCCGGGCGGCAAGGCCTTCACCCAGCAACTCCTGAGGCAGTTCCCCGACATCGACGTGATGTTCCAGGTGGCTGGCGCCACCGGGAACGGCGTGCTCCAGGCGGCCTGCGCGGCCAATATCAAGGCCATCGGCGTGGACGTCGACCAGCACCTCTCGACGCCGGAGTCGGATGCCTGCATCGTCACCAGTGCTGAGAAGTTCCTGAAGAAGAACGTCTCGGATGCGATCCAGCGCATCAAGGCCGGCACCGCCAAGGGTGGCACTGTCAAGCTCGACATCAGCACGGACGACGTCGGGCTCGCGCCGTTCTACAGCTTCGACAGCTTGATCACGGCCGACATCAAGGCCAAGATCGCGGATGCGACGGCCAAGATGAAGGACGGCAGCCTCAAGGCATGCCCCGAGAACCAGTTCGGCGGGTGCAACGCCACCAAGGACGGTCAACCCGCGTAGGCGCGATCGGGATCGCCGACGCGAGAGTCAACCCGAAAGGGCCGGCCCCTACTGGGCCGGCCC
>JALYLB010000032.1 GCA_030774475.1 Chloroflexota bacterium
TTCGATGGTGAGCGACCAGGGACTCGAACCCTGAACCTAGAGATTAAGAGTCTCTTGCTCTGCCAATTGAGCTAGTCGCCCGACCTCGGATGATGGACCAGCACGGTGGGAGCGTCAACCGAGGTCCGCTGGTCCCCTCATCCGGTCATCCGCGCGCGGCTCAGGCGGGCGCGGCCGGACCTCCATTCGGCTCCGGCGACTTGCCGTAGTGCAGGCCCGCGAAGGTGCGGATCCCGTCGGTGTCGGCCGAGTCCAGGTAGAGGAGCCAGCGCCATGCGGTCACCGCGATGGGATGGCCGAAGTCCTTGCCCGTCCATGGCGAGAGGACGTACTTGAACTGGGCTCCGGTCAGCTGGGCATCAACGAAGGAGGTCAGCTTGGCGACCTGGTCCGCCGGGAGCGTCGACTGGTACCAGATCACGATCCCACCGTGCTCGAGGTTGTGGACCACGCAGGGCTCGAGCACCGCAGTCGTGTAGACCCCCCAGCTCATCGGGCAAGCCGGGCCAGGGCTCGCTGAGCTCCAGTGGTTCCCCGATGTCGCCGGAACCGACCTGTACGTCGGGAACTGGCCGACCGCCACATGGTTTCTGCCTTCGTCGGGCTGGATCACCCCCTGGAAGTTGCTGTCCCCGCCGGAGAGCAATACGGCGAGGACCACGATGACCACGGCCACGAGGATGGCGCCAGCGATCGCCACGACCCGCCAGTCGAGCCCAGCACCGCCCGACGTGCCGGCACGACGGGACATGGCCTGCTCACTGGCGCGTGGTCGACGTTGGACCCCGGACGTGCGCCGTTTCGCCATCGGCGCGCAAGTCTAGAGGAGAACAGCACCAGCCGCCGGGAGCTCCGATCGGGGTGTGACGGGATCCCGCTGCTAGAATCGGCCTCCTGTCGACCCCCGTTCAGGAGCAGTCATGACGAACGACGCTGGGCGCGAAAGCATCGTTGGGCTTGCGCGCCAGCTCATTCGAGGCGCCATCGGCCTGGCCCGGGCGGAGATCGCAAGCGCCCGACAGGAGCTCGGCATCGGCCTCGGTCGGCTGGGACGCGGCGCCGCCCTCATCGGGATCGCGGTCGCCTTCCTCTTCCTGCTGCTGATCGCGCTGGTCGTGCTCCTGATCGCGATCCTCGACATCTGGCTGCCGCTGTGGGCCAGCGCCCTGATCTTCGTGGGCCTGTTCCTGCTCGGAATCATCGTGTTCGGATATGCCGGCTACCGTCGCCTGATGGCGGCGCGGGAGCAGCTTTCCATTCCCGACACACGTGCATCGGTTCAGGAGGACATCGCGTGGGCGAAACGCTTGCTGAGACGCGACGAGAAGTAGCCGCCCAACGGGCCGAGGTCGAGCGCACCGCCGAGCGGCTGCGCGAGCGCGTCCGGCGCGCGCTCGACGTGCGCGCCAAGGTGCGCGAGAACCCGCTCCTCTTCGGCGGGTTGGCCGCGGGCGGCGTCTTCCTGGCGGTCGGCGGACCGATGCGACTCTTCCGAGCCGCTCGCCGCAGCCTCGCCCCCACCCGGCCCGAGCAGGCGTACGACGCCCTCCCCAAGACACTCCAGGCGTGGGTCGACACCGCGTCGAGCGCCCTTGGACCGCGAGCCACGGAGGCCCGCCAGACGCTCGCGGACGAGCTGCAGAAATGGCGGCACGATCCGGGTAGCCGGCGCGAGGCGCGCAAGCTCGCTCGCGAGGCGGCGCTCGGCCAGCCCGGCCCCAGCCGGGCCGCATGGCGGGCGCTCGAGGCAGGGGCGACGCTGATCTCCGCGGCCCTCGCCCGGCGCGCAATCGAGCGCTTCCTGTCCGGCGATCGACCTCTCGACGCCGCTGCCGAGCTGTCGCCCGCCCACCCAACCGCGAATGGCGACGCCAGGAGGGGTCCGTCCGCGAGCGGCGAGGGCTACGCCGGCTGGTCGGCGCGCGGCAGCGGGGAACGGTAGACTCGCACGACACGAACCGCCAGCGCACGGGCGAGTGGCGGAACGGCAGACGCGCCGGCTTTAGGAGCCGGTGTCGAAAGACGTGCGAGTTCGAGTCTCGCCTCGCCCACCAACCCTTGCAGGAGCTGAATTGGTCACCGTCTCCACCCGTCCCGAACCCGGCTCGCGGGTGGCGCTCGAAATCGAGGTGCCACCCACCGAGGTCGACCGCCATTTCGCCACCGCCTACCGTCACCTGGCGGAGCGGACCCGCGTCCCCGGCTTCCGGCCCGGCAAGGCACCGCGGCACCTCATTGACCGCTATGCGGGCCATGCATCGGTCGTCGCCGAGGCGATCGACCACCTGGTCGCGGACAGCTACGACGCCGCCCTCGACCAGACCGACCTGGTCCCGATCGACCAGCCCGACGTCAGGATCGAGGCGGCCGAGGTGGCGGAGGGGAACCCCGTCAGATTCACGGCCACGGTCTCGGTTCGCCCCGAGGTCCAGCTGGGCGACTACCTCGACTATGCCTTCACCCTCGAGCGCAAGCCAGTGACGGACGACGACGTCGAGGCGGTGATCACCGAGCTGCGCGAGGGGCAGACGACGCTGCGGCCGGTTGACGAGCGGGGTGCGCAGGACGGCGACGTTGCGGCGGTCAAGTTCACGGGCACCATCGACGGCGCTCCCTTCGAGGGAGGCTCAGCCGATCGGCTGCCCTTGGTCATCGGCGAGGAGCGGATGATCCCCGGCTGGGAGGCGCACCTGCTGGGCATGACCATCGGTGAGGCGAGGGGCTTCGACATCACGTTTCCGGACGATTACCGGGTGGAGGAGCTGCGCGGCAAGCAGGCGCGTTTCGAGGTCGAACTGCTCGACCTGCGGGAGCGCATCCTCCCCGAGCTCGACGACGAGTTCGCGAAGTCGGTCGGCGAGGTCGCCACGCTGGACGAGCTGCGCGTGGAGATCCGCGACGCGCTCGCGAAGCGGAATGAGGCGGAGGCGCGCCATCTCTTCGGAGACCGGATCATCGAATACGCCGCCGCCAATGCCTCGGTCGACCTGCCGGAGGTGATGGTGGCCAACGAGATCGAGATCATGCGCGACGAGCTCCAGGCGCGGCTGGCGCAGCAGCGTATCGGCCTGGAGCAGTACCTCGCCATGGCCAAGCAGACGCCGGAGGAGCTCGCCACCGAGCTGCGCGATCCCGCTGCACGCCGGGTGAAGACGCTGCTCGTCCTATCGGCGATCGCCGAGCGGGAGGGGATCGACGCCGACGATGCGGAGATCGACGCCGAGGTGGCGGACCAGCTCGCGCGCTACGACGACGACGCGAAGCTGCGCGAGTACCTGTCCTCGCGGCGCGGTCGCTCCTACCTGCGGATGACACTACGCAACCAGAAGCTCGTCGAATCGCTCGTCGAGCGCGCCGTCGGGCCCGATGGCCCCCCGTCCGGCGAAGAGACGTCGGCGGTGCCTGTCGCCGCCGCACCCACCCCTGAGAACACTGGATCGGAGTAACCGAGATGCTCGTGCCGATGGTCATCGAGAGCAGCGCTCGTGGCGAGCGTGCCTTCGACATCTATTCCCGGCTCCTCAAGGAGCGGATCGTCTTCCTGGGCGAGCCGATCGAGGACCACGTCGCCAACCTCATCATCGCCCAGCTGCTGTTCCTGGAGAGCGAAGATCCCGACAAGGACATCAGCCTGTATATCAACTCTCCCGGTGGCGTGGTGACAGCCGGCCTGGCGATCTACGACACGATGCAGTACATGAAGGCGCCGGTCAGCACCATCTGCATCGGCCAGGCCGCTTCGATGGGAGCCGTCCTGCTGGCGGCCGGCGCGAAGGGCAAGCGGTACGCCCTGCCGAACAGCCGGATCATGATCCACCAGGGGTCGGGTGGGGTGCGGGGCAACACCCCGGACGTCGAGATCCAGGTGCGCGAGATGCTGAATCTGACCGATCGGCTGATCCATATCCTCGCCTCCCACTCCGGGCAGACCTACGAGAAGATCAAGCGCGAGTCGGAGCGGGACTACTTCATGAGCGCGGAAGAGGCGAAGAAATACGGCCTCATCGACGAGATCTTCGTGAGCCGTGGCGAGTCGCTGATCAGCATGACCAAGGAGGCCGGCGGCACCGTTCCCACCGCCGAGGCGGCCACCAAGAAGTAAACCCCGCGTCACCGGGTCTCGCCCTGGCTGGTGTCCGAGGCCCACTCCACCCTGGTACCGGCGGGGGATATGTTGCCCGGGTGCCACGGAGAGAATGGTCGCCGATGGCGGTACGCTCGGAGGGGCGTGCTATCCTGCCGACGCCGATCCCCGCACTCCCTGAGGCGCACGAAACGAGCTCATGACGACTGGGAAGACCAAGGTCCCGTACCGCTGCTCGTTCTGCGGGAAGAGCCAGGAGCAGGTGCGCAAGCTGATCGCCGGGCAGGGCGTGTACATCTGCGACGAGTGCATCAACCTCTGCCAGGAGATCATCGAGGAGGAGATGCTCGAGGCGCCCCGCGCCAAGAGCTCGCCCACGCCGCTCCCCAGCCCGCGGAAGATCAAAGAGGCGCTCGACCAGTACGTCATCAGCCAGGATCGGGCCAAGAAGGTCCTCTCGGTCGCGGTCTATAACCACTACAAGCGGATCAACGCGGGCCAGAACGTCGACGACGTTGAGCTCGGCAAGAGCAACGTCCTGCTGGTCGGGCCCACCGGCTCGGGGAAGACGCTCCTGGCCCAGACCCTGGCCAAGATCCTCGACGTCCCGTTCTGCATCGCGGACGCGACGAGCCTGACCGAGGCGGGATACGTCGGCGAGGACGTGGAGAACATCCTCCTCCGACTCATCCAGGCCGCGGACTTCGACGTCCAGCGCGCGCAGCGCGGGATCATCTACATCGACGAGATCGACAAGATCGCACGCAAGACGGACAACCCGTCGATCACGCGCGACGTCTCCGGTGAGGGTGTCCAGCAGGCGCTGCTCAAGATCTTGGAGGGGACGGTCGCCAACGTCCCGCCGCAGGGCGGCCGCAAGCACCCGCACCAGGACTTCATCCAGATCGACACGACAAACATCCTCTTCATCTGCGGCGGCGCCTTTGAGGGGCTCGAGAAGATCGTCGAGGAGCGGGTTGGCAAGCGCGGCATCGGCTTTGGCTCACAGGCCCAACAGCCGCAGGATGAACGCCGCCGGCTCATGGACCGATTGATGCCGGAGGACCTCCTCCATTACGGCCTCATCCCCGAGTTCGTCGGTCGACTGCCGGTCGTTGTCAGCCTCGCGGCGCTCGCCAAGGAGGACCTCGTCCGGGTGCTCACCGAGCCAAAGAACGCGGTGACCCGCCAGTTCGGCAAGTTCCTCTCGCTCGACAAGGTCGAGCTGGTCTTCACCCCGGACGCGCTGGAGGCCACCGCCGGGCTGGCTCTCGAGCGCAAGACGGGAGCGCGTGCCCTGCGGACCATCGTCGAGGAGGCGCTCCTCGAGGTCATGTACGACATCCCCGAGCGGACCGACGTCAAGAAGGTCGTCATCACGGGCGAGACGATCGAGCACGGCCAGCCGCCCATGCTCCTGACCGAGACCGGCGAAACGGAGCCGCGGCGGCGCGCCAAGGACCGTCGCCCCGAGCCGCAGGAGGAATCGGCCTGACGGGCTTCGTCGCCGAGACGACCTCCCTTCTGGCCCGCACACCGGAGCTGCTCCGGACCCTCCTCGTCGGCCTACCCGAGTCCTGGACTGAGACCGCGGACGTCGCTGAGGGCTGGCGCCCGCGCGATGTGGTCGGGCACCTGATCACCGGCGAGCAGACGGATTGGATGGCGCGCACGCGGCGGATCCTGGATCAGGGGACATCGCTCCCATTCGATCGATTCGAACGGTTCGCCATGCTCGAGCGCGATGCTGGGGTTCCCCTTGATGTCCTGGTCGAGCGCTTCGCTTCGTTGCGTGCGGCCAACCTGGCCGCACTGCGGGAGCTCGTCACCGATGCCGACCTCGACCGCCGGGGCATGCACCCCACTCTTGGAGAGGTGACACTCCGCCAGCTGCTCGCCGCGTGGTCGGTCCACGATCTCGATCACATCAGCCAGATCTTCGCTGCCCTCGCGGGATCGCACGACGCGGATGTCGGTCGCTGGAAGGAGTACCTGGGGATCCTGCTGCGGCGCGAGGACCGTGCCGCCATCGCCGGCTGATCGCCGCCCCGGCGGATCAGCTCAGGGGGGTGGCGGTTCGTCGGTGGCGGCAGTCGCCACCGGAGCCACGCCCATCGTCATCCTGGTCGTGGGGATCTCGATGCCTCGGGCGCTGAACGCGTCAAGAAGCCGCTTCCGAAGCTCCCCGCTCACCGCCCATTGCTCGGCCGCCCGGACCTGCCCGAGCACCTTGAGGGAGACCCCCAGGTCGCCAAGCTCGTTGACGCGCACCACGGTTGGGGCCTCGAGCATCCGTGGACCCCAATCCGGGTCTTCGTACAGCTGGTGACCGACCTCGTTGATCACCGCTGTGGCGGCGTCGATGTCGGTGCCGTAGGTGACCGGGATATCCAGGTTCACCCGCGCCCAGGTCCGGGTCAGGTTGCTGGCGACCACGATCTGTCCGTTCGGCACGGTGTGCACCGTCCCGTCGAGGTCGCGGAGGACGGTCCGCCGCAGGCTGAAGTCCTCGACCACGCCGGAGACACCGGCGATCCGCACCACGTCGCCCTGGCTGTACTGGTTCTCGAGCACGACGAAGATCCCCGCCAGCCAGTCGCGGACGAGCGACTGGGCTCCGAGCCCCACCGCGATGCCTGCCACTCCGAGTCCTGCGATCGCCGGAACGATGTTCAGCTCCAGGACGTCGAGCGCCATGAGCACGGCGATGATCGACAGCACCACGCCACCCGACCGAAGGGCCAATCGCTGGATGGTTCCCACCCGTCGCTCGAGCTCGACCCGTGCGAGGAGTGCGTTCGGCTCGACGGCGTCAGCGGTCCGCCGGCTCACGACGGTCCTCGCGACGCGGTCGGTGCCAAAGCGCAATACGAGCCAGGCGACGAGGGCCACCACCGCGATGAGGGCGATCGCGGCCGCCTGGGAGGCCCATAAGGTGACGCCTAGGGCGCGCAGCGACTGGATCATCGACAAGATGGTAGCCAAGCCACGGCGGGGTACGTCCCGTGTTCTCGGCCCAGTACTTCCGTCGCCTGCGGCTCGGGCATACCATCGGGGTAGCATGTCGCCCAGCGCCACCACAGGAACGCATTAGGGGCGAGATTGACATGACCCCAACCCAGCGCAGAAGTGGCATCCGGCTCCCGTGGTCGCACGAAGAGGAACCTGAGGAGTCCGATGCACCAGATGCGCCATCCGAGGCGACGAGCGAGGCCGCGGCGATGAGCCCGACAGCGGCCAGCGCTGGGTCGTCCGCCCCGGCGCCGGCGGCGGACGAGGTGTCGCCCGCATCTGCCACGATCCCCGAGCCCGCGTCCGGAGCGCAGGAGGGGAGCGACCTCCTCGCGACCCTCGTGGCCGCCATGCGCGAGGTGGCGGAGCACGAACGCGCGACCAGCCTGGCCAGCCTGCGGGGCCTCGTGGATGGGTCTGTCGAGACACTTCGCCTCCGCGGCGCGGAGGGAGCCGATACGCTTCGCCAGCGCGCCGAAACGGACATCTCCGGCATCGGCGAATGGGTGAAGGCGGAGACTGAGCGGATCGCGGCGGAGGGTGATCGCAAGATCGAGGGCCGGCGACAGCTGCTCACCCAACAGCTCACCGACCACGAGCAGCGCAGTCAGCATGAGACCGAGAGCCTGCGCGCACGCGTCGACGAATACGAGCGCGAGCTCGCCTCATTCTTCGCCCAGCTCAATGAGATCGACGACCCGGCCGCCTTCGGCGCTGCCGCAAAGCGAATGCCACGACCCCCGGTTCTCACCGGCCAGAGAGCGCCGTCCATGACAGCGCCTCCGGACGCCTCGGCCACCGCGAGCGTCCCTGAAGCACCAAGCGAAGCCGCAGCCCCGAGCGAAGCCGCAGCCCCGAGCGGAGCCACAGCCCCGAGCGAAGTCGCGGCGGCGAGCGAGGCCGCCACAACGAACGAGCCTCCGGTCCAGGCCGAGGCCCCCGCGTCGAGCGAGACACCTGCTCAGGACGCAAAGGATGAGACGCAGCTGGTTGCGAAGCATCGCATCCGGCTCGACGCCCTTGGGCTGACCCGGGACGACAGTGCGACGCCCGCGATGACGGAGCCGGCTGAGGCGACCCCTGCCAGCGAAGCCGCAACCGGAGCGGCAGAAGCAGACCCGGCTGCCGCGGCCAGCCCCGATCACGATCCCCTGCGGGCGCGTCTCGCGGAGCTCGACGCCACCATCGGCCGCGAAGAGAGCGCTGAGCCCGCGACCGCAAGCACCAAGGCTCCCGGCGCCGAGACGGCGACGGCGATCGTCGTGCACGGGCTTGGCAGCTTTGGGGCGATCACCTCCTTCAAGCAGGCGCTCGAGCGGGTCGAGGGCGTGCACGGCATCTCGCTCGCGCTTGGCCCGACCGGCGAGTTCGTCTACCGCGCCACCCATGACGGCGGCTTCGACCTGGTCGGCGCCATCGAGCGGATCGAGCAGGGTGGAGCGCAGATCGAGCGCCAGGCCGACGGCTCATTGCGCGTGAACGTCAAGCGCACGCGCTGACCGCCGGCCCCCCGCTGAGGCGGCTGGGCCAGGGCGGAGCCTCGGGGGCCCTGTGCTAGACTCCGGCAACGGCGTTGACCGTGAGGAGTACCCCTCCATCGGCCTC
>JALYLB010000033.1 GCA_030774475.1 Chloroflexota bacterium
CGGATAGTGCCCTTTTGCGGCAAGTACCCCGAAGGCGATCAGCGCGGTTTCGCCCGGGAGCGGAATCCCGAACGACTCGAGCATGACGACCGCGAACAGGATCGGTAGGCCGTGGTGGGTGAAGAAGTGCGTCATCCTCGTGCGTGCTAACCGCCGTTTAGGAACGCGTTGACGTGGTTGGCGAACTGTTCCGGGTACTGATCCAGGAAGCCATGGCCGGAGTCCAGCAAAACCAACCCCCGGTGAGATTGAGGCTAACTCGTTCGGTCTCGGACAGGGCCGCGATCGATGCCGTCAAGCTCGACGAGCGAGCTGTGCAGGGTGCCCAGCCCATCCGGCACGAGGCGGGGCTTAAGGTTTTGCACGTCTCCGGTCGATAGTTGGTCCATGCCAGATTCGCAACGAGGCGGGCACTCTGCACGTCTCCGAAGACTCGGCTCGCTCGCTCCGTCGGCCTGCGAGTTGGCTCTGTACGCATGAGTCTCGGTCGGCCCACCCAGAAACGCGCCCGGGCCACGAGCCTCGTGTTAGCCAGCGAGCGGCGTCTGCGGCTGGCGCTTCGGGTCGCGCGGATGAGTACCTGGGAGTGGAACGTTGAGACCGGTGAGGTCGTGTGGTCGCGCGAGTTGGAGGCACTTGACGGGGTGGTTCCGGGGAGCTTTGGCGGTACCTTCGAGTCCTTCCTCGAGCTCGTCCATCCCGACGACCTCGACGATGTGCGGGAAACGGTCCGAGGGGCCGCGGCGGCGCGTGAAGGCTTCGCGATCGAGTTCCGCATCGTTCTCCCGGACGGGCAGATCCGGTGGCGAACGGTCGCCGGCGAGGTCGTCCCGGACAGGGCGGGGCAGCCCGTGCGCATGATCGGCGTCGGCCGCGACATCACCGAGCAAAGGGAGGCGGATGAGCGGCTGCGCCAGGCAGAGGGACGGTATCGCACGCTTGTCGAACGACTTCCGCTCGTCAGCTATGTGGAGGGACTTGACGAAGAGAGCGCGATGTACATAAGTCCGCAGATCGCTGAGCTGGCAGGGCACACGGCGGAAGAATGGGTGGCCGATCCGAGCTTCTTCGCCAGCGTGCTTCATCCTGATGATCGCGATCGCGTGCTTGCCGGCTTTGCGGCGATGCACGAGAGCGGGGAGCAGTACGAGTGCGAATACCGTTTGATCGCCCGCGGCGGTCGCGCGGTCTGGATCCACGACGCGGCTGTCGTCGTCCGCAACGATGCCGGAGCGCCGCTCTACGCACAGGGCTACATGATCGACATCAGCGAGCGCAAGCGAAACGAGGAGGCGCTGCAGAGAAGTCAGGAGCAGCTCCAACAGCAGATGCAGAGGATCGAGTACCAGGCGCTCCACGACGCGCTGACCGATCTGCCGAATCGCACGCTTTTCGGCGACCGGGCGGAGCAGGCGTTGCTGACGGCGAAACGAGACGGCTCCGGCTTCGTCGTCATGCTGATCGATCTCGACCGGTTCAAGGAGGTCAACGACACGCTCGGGCACCCCAGCGGCGATCTTCTTCTGCGGGAGATCGGGGGGCGTTTGCGCCGCGCGCTGCGCGAAAGCGACACGGTCGCACGCCTCGGCGGCGACGAGTTCGGCGTCGTCGCCCCAGGGCTCTCGGACGGCACAACCGCGCGGGCGTTTGCCGAGAAGCTCCGCGAGGAGCTCGCTCAGCCCGTCGTTGTCGGCGGGCTCACGATCGAGGTCGAGGCGAGCGTCGGAATCGCGATCTACCCCGACCACGGAGAGGACGTCGAAACGCTGACCCGGCACGCTGACGTCTCGATGTACGTCAGTAAGACGACCCACACCCCGATCGTCTATGCCGCAGCCTACGACCATCATTCGCTCGCTCGCCTGGCCCTGCACGGCGAGTTGCGGCAGGCACTCGAGGGCAACGAACTCGTCGTCCAATACCAGCCTCAGGCTGATGTTGCAACGGGCGAGGTACACAAGGTCGAGGCGTTGGTGCGCTGGCAGCACCCCGAACATGGCCTGCTAGGACCCGACCAATTCATACCCCTCGCCGAGCAAACCGGGCTGATCCGAGCGCTCACGCACTACGTCCTGGACGCCGCTCTCGGTCAGTGCCACGCCTGGCGAGCGGAAGGCCGAGAAGTCCGTGTCGCTGTCAATATCACCGGCCGCGAACTCGTCGATCTCCGCTTCCCCGACGAAGTCACGGAACTGCTCTCCAAGTGGCGCATCAAGCCGGACCAACTGGAGCTCGAGATCACCGAAACCACGATCATGACCGACCCGCCACGGGCCCGCGCAGTGCTCGCGCAACTGAGCAAGCTCGGCGTGCGGCTCGCAGTCGACGACTTCGGCAGCGGCCACGCATCGCTCGGATACCTCCGCAAGCTCCCGATCAACGTGCTCAAAATCGACAAGTCATTCATCCAACACATGGCTGACGACGCCGGCGACGCTGCAATCGTCCGCACAGCCATCGATCTCGGTCACAATCTCGGCCTCGAAGTCGTCGCCGAGGGAGTCGAAACCGAGGCCACAAAGCACCGTCTAGAGGCGCTGGGCTGCGATACCCTCCAGGGCTACCACCTCGGCCGCCCGCAATCCGCGTCCACCCTCACGACTGTCGGGTACGTCGAGCAGGACCTGCGCCCGACCGGGTAACCCGCAAGCGAGCCGAACGAAGGGCCGCATGGAACCACGCCACGGCGCTGAGCTTGGCATAGGATCACCCCATGCCGGTTCCAGAGACCATCCACATCCCTGCCCGCGAGGGACGCGGCGTCAGCGTCCGCGCCGGCGATCGGGTGCGGGTGATCGATCCGGAGGGCGGCCAGGTCGCCGACGTGTTCGCGTTCAGCACGGATGATCCGTCCGAGTACCACAGTGCCGAGCACACGCGGGTGTACGTCGACCGCCTGTTTCCGCAGGTAGGGGAGCAGTTCGTGACGAATCGCCGCCGGCCGATCCTGACGCTGGAGGCGGACGATTCGCCCGGCATCCACGACATGCTGTGCGCCGCCTGCGACCCCACGCGCTACCAGGGCCTGGGAGTTGACGGCTGGCACGCCTCCTGCCAGGAGAACCTGCTCGGCGCCATGCGCCAACTCGGAGTGGAGAGGGTCGAGGTGCCCCAGCCGATCAACCTGTTCATGAACATCCCGGTCGGCGCGGACGCCGAGCTGGGCTGGCTGCCGGCGCCGACGCGCCCAGGCAACTCGACCACGCTCCGGGCCGAGCTCGATTGCTGCGTGGTCGTGTCGGCGTGCCCACAGGACCTCATACCGATCAACGCGGGCACGCCGGGGCCGATCGACCTCGAGATCACGCGCGCCTAACCCGCAGCCACCTCCGAGTGCGAGGCGGCGTAGGCCGCCAGCGTGTCGACGATCACCTGGCATGCCGCCATCGCGGATTGCCCGTGGTCATACGCGGGCGCGATTTCGGTGACGTCCATCGCGACCAGGTCGGCCGTGCCGATCACCGACACCATGGCCAGCGCCTCGCGCGAGGTCAACCCGCCCATGGTGGGAACGCAGGTGCCCGGCGCAACCGAGCTGTCCAGGCAGTCGACGTCGAACGAGAAGTACACCCCGTCGGCGCCGGCCGACGCGATCGCGACCGCCTGCTCGGCGACCGCCCGCGCTCCCAGCCGGTCGACGTCCGCGACGTGGAACACCGTCACGCCGGCTTCGCGCACGTAGGCGTACTCGCTCTTCGGGTTCATCGCGCCGTGCGGTCCGATGATGACGCACTTGGCCGGGTCGAACGAGTCGAGCTCCATCGCCCGGGTGATCGGGCAGCAGTGGTTGATCACCTCGCCTCCGACGTGGGGCGCGGTGTCCAGGTGGGTGTCCATCAGGATCAGCCCGTAGTTCCCCGGCGCGTGCCGGTCGACCGCCATTGAGCCGCCGATGGTGGTGATGTGCTCGCCGCCGCAGAGCAGCGGGATCGCGCCCGCCTTCAGCGCCTCGCCCATCGCCTCGGCAACCAGGTCGACCGTCTTGGCCGCATTTGCGGGCACCACGGCGACGTCACCGGTGTCGACCACCCCGAGCGCCTCGAAGACGTCGATGTCGTACTCGCCGTGATAGGACAGCAGGTGGCTCGACCAGTCGCGCACCGCCCGCGGGCCGAGCTGGGCGCCGGGACGCGCGATCGTGGTCGAGTCGAACGGCATGCCGACGAAGGCAACCCGCGCACCGGCTGCGCGGATGGCCTCGGCGCGGGGCTCCACGAGCGGAGCGCCCATGAATGTGGCGATCCCGCCGACGAGCACGGAGTGCCAGCCCTGGCGGGTCTGACCCGCCGCGAGGGAGCTCATGAGGTCTTCTCCTTCATTCCGGTGGGATCTCGGCGAACACCTTGTCGAGCGACACGCCCGATCGCCTGCTGACCGCCCAGGCGATGCCATAGACCAACGCTGCGGTCGGGATGATCAGCACCATCACCCAGCGCAGCGTGGTGCCCCACGTGTCGTAGCCCTGGACCGGGTCGACCCAGAACCAGTACTCGCAGAACAGCAGGCACGCGCTCGAGACGCCGCCCAGGATCGTGATGTTCGGGATACCGAGCGTGGAGCCGTTGAAGGGCGAGGCCTGCCACAGCTCGCGCCGGCGATAGGGAAACACCATGGCCGCGATCGAGCACAGCACGAACGACCAGATCCAGGCCCAGATCCCGTTCAGCGTGTTGAAGATGCCATCCACGTAGAGGTACAGGCACACCTCCGACAGGACCCACACGACCGCGATCGCGACCACGGGCGTGGCACGGTTGCTGACCGTTTTCAGCTGCGGCGGGAATAGCCCGTCGAACGCCCAGGCCAGGAACGCGCGTGTGGACGCCAGGAAGTTGATCGGCAGCCACACGTACGTCCAGAACACGAACGAGACGCCGAGGATGACCACCAGCCAGCCCTGGTTGTGCACGATCGCAGCGATCAGCTCGTTGTAGGTTGGCGTCGAGGAGATGCCGAGCTTACTCACGTCGGCAAGGCCGAGCTGTCCGAGGAACGTGCTGCTGGCCGCGTGCTCGAGGCCGACCATGAGCAGCAGCATCACGATCGTGACGTAGACGATCGAGCCCGGCATGCCCAGGAACTGGCTGCGCCGCGCGTTTCGCACCTCGCCGCCGATGAAGCTCGACGTGATCGCATACAACGTGATGAAGAGCGGCCACACCATCGCCTCCAGCGTGTGCCTGAGGTCGAAGCCCGCCTGGTGGTAGTTGCCCGATGACGTGGACACCACCCGAGCTGCATCGTGCGGCCCGCCCAGCCCGGAGATGTAGGCATTGAACCCGCTCGTCGTGTCGGAGTGGCCCTTGACGGCGAGCACCACGATCCCGATCACGACGCCCAACATCGCGATCGCAAACGTCGTGTTCTGGATGCGAAAATACAGCCGCGTCCCGTATGCGAACACGAGCGCGAACAGGATCAGCAGGATCGAACCGGCCGTGAAGATCCACCACTTGCGCGTGAAGTCGTCGCCGTAGCCGATCAGCCGCGGGCTGTCGAACACGTAGCCGAGCTCGCGGCAGAGGCCGCTGAGCCCATACTGGGCCAGGTACGCGGCCGGGATGCCGGTGTAGGTGATCAGCCAGACCACCCAGTTCCACGAGGCCAGGAAGCCCAGGAACGGGTGCAGCGTGCGGCCGATGTAGACGTAGTCGCCGCCCGAGCGTGGCATCACCGCGGCGAAGTACGCATACACGGCCGCCATCGGCAGAGCAAGAAGCCCGGCGAAGATGGTCGACCAGATCATGCTGCCGCCGAGGTACAGCGCCGGCACCAGCAGCACGATGAACGTGACGCCGATGCCGATGTTCTGGTTGTTCGTGTTGTAGATGAAGACATCGAGCGCAGACGCCTCTCGGCGCAGGCCCGTCGCCTTGCGTTCGAACACCCGGGTGCCACCTGCGGGTGGTGGCTCTGCGGCCATGAGCTTCCCCTATCCGGTCACGAGCTGGCAGGACTTGAGCTTGCCGCCGCGCAGGTCTGCGACGGCGCCATCGATGACTCCCTCCGAGTAGGCACTGCCGGGGTTCACGATCGTCGTCCCGCCGATCTTGGCAATGCCCTTGGACTCGTGAATGTGCCCGTGCAGCGAGAGCACGGGCTGGTATCGCTCGATCAACTCGCGCACCGCAGTCGAGCCGACCGAGACGATGCGCGGCTCGCCACCGTCCATCACGATCCGCAGGTCGTCGGTCAGCTGCGGCGCGCGGTCGATCGGCGTGTCCGCGGGCGGGCAGTGCAGGTTGAAGATGGTCGGGAGCTCCGGGTCGAGCTGCGTGGCCAGGCCCTCCAGGCGGGCGGCCAGCGCAGCCTCGGGCAGCTCACGCGGGCTGTCCCACGGCGTCGGGTTCGTCCACGAGCACGACAGCATCTGCACGCCGCCCAGATCGACCACGGCATTGTCGGGATTGACGACGTACGTCGACTCCAGCGCCGCGTCGACGGCGAACTCGTCGTCGTTTCCCGGCATCACGTAACACTGGATGCGGGTGTCGCCGAGCCGCTGCTCGGCCAGCCGGATCCAGCGGCGCACCTCCTCCACCATCAGCCGGGTGAACGTCTCGTCCCGGTACGCGGTGTCGGACTCCAGCCGCTGGTACTCGTCACGGTCGCAGCGGTAGGGGTAGAAGCCGTTGAAGCGGATCCGCTTCTCGACCTCGTCGAGCTCCTCCTCCGAGACCGTCTCGTCGCGGCCGAGCACGCGCGCCTGGTACCGGCCGCCGCCCGTCTCGACGATCGGCACCATCACCTTGCCTGTGATGTCACCGCCCATCACCAGCGTGTCCACCTCGTAGAACTTGGCCGCGTTCAGGAACTTGCGCCAGCACTTCTCGGAGCCATGCACATCGCCCGCGTAATAGATCTTCACGGCGACACCCTCACAGCGTCGTTCCCCCGTTGGGCGCGAGCACCTGACCAGTCAGTGATCCGGCCTCGTCGGAGGCCAGAAACGCGACCGTGGCCGCGACCTCCTCCGGCCGGCCGATCCGGCCAAGCGCCGTGGCCGATGCGTATAGGCGCTTCGTCTCGTCGAGCGAGCGACCGAGATCGCCGGCGTCCACCTCGAGCTGCGCCGTGTCGATCGCGCCCGGCGCGATCGCATTGACGGTGATACCGCTCGGGCCGAGCTGGCGCGCCAGCGCCTTGGTCAGCGAGATCACGCCTGCCTTGGAGGCGCTGTAGGCAGTCGCGCGCGGCCAGCCGACCTGGCCCCACTCGGAACTGAGCGCGACGATCCGTCCCCAGCCTGCCTGCGCCATGGCCGGCGCGCACGCGCGCGCACAGGCGAAGTAGCCGCCAAGGTTGACGTCGACGACCTCCCAGAATTCGGATTCGGGCACCCGCTCGACCGGCCCCATGACCATGCGGGCGGCGTTCGCCACCAGCAGCGACACCGGTCCCAGCTGTTCCGAGACGCGCTGCACCATTTCGTTCACGGCCATCGGTTGGGAGACATCGGCGGGCGCTGCATGGCCGGTGACGGTCACGCCGGGCAGGTCGTTCCTCGCCACCGTCCAGCCTCGCTGCTCCAGCAGGTCGGCGGTAGCGCGGCCGATGCCGCCGGCGGCGCCGGTCACGAGCGCTACGCTCATATCACCGTCCCCGAGTTCGGCGACACCACTTGGCCCGTGAAGAAGCTCCCCTCGTCCGAGGCCAGGAAGGCCACGGCCGCAGCGATCTCGGCCGCCGTCGACAGCCGTCGCAGCGGCAGCGTTTCCAGGTACTCGGGGGCTCGCCACAGGTCCGTCAGGAGCGGCGTGTCGGTCGGGCCCGGCGCCACCGAGTTGACGCGCACGGCCGGCGCCAGTTCCTTGGCAAGCGCCTTGGTGAGGCCGATGATCGCGCCCTTGGCGGCGCAGTAGTGGGCCATCACATCCGACCCGGTCAGGGCCAGCTCGGAGGAGATGTTGACAATCGCGCCACGGCCGCGGTCGCGCATCCGCGGGCCCAGCAGGCGGCAGGTGTGGTACGTGCCTCCGAGATGCACGGCCAGCATGCGCTGCCAGTCGGCGTCGGTGATCTCGTGCAGCTCGATCTCCTGCACGAAGCCGGCGCAGTTCACGAGCACGCCGATCTCGCCAAGGTCCGCCTCGGCCCGGTCGATGGCGCGGCTGACCGCCGCCTGGTCGGACACGTCCGCCGGAGTCGAGTAGCCGGGCACCGACTCGCCGGGCAGGTGATTGTAGGCGACCACGTGGCCACGCTCCTCCAGCGCGCCCGCCACCGCTCCGCCGATCCCGCCGGCCGCCCCGGTCACGAATGCCACCCCCTCACTCAACCGGGATCTCCGCGAACCGCTTGGCGACGTCGATACCGCGACGCGCGTTGATCTCAGACGCCACGCACGCGACCAGCGAGATCGCCCCGACGATGCTCATCACGGGCAAGCCGGCCCAGCGCCAGCGCACGGGCGAGGACTCGAAGACCTCGGGCAAGCGGTAGGGGAACGCGATCGCTGCGATCGACACGACGTAGACGAGGACGTCCCACCAACCCGCCTCGCGAACCAGCCCGGTGGCCTTGCGCTCGAATGTCGCGGGGGCATCAGCGCTTGCCATAGACGTCCTCTTCGATCGTGCAGACGGGCACCGGACGCTGCTCCCCGGCCGCGATCGTCTGATGGGCGCGCTCGGCCACCTCAGCGAGCGAGGCCATCCACAGGTCACCGCGGGCGCTGGCGTGCTCGACCAGGCGCTCCAGCGTGACCACCCGCGAGGGCCGCCCAGACAGGAACGGGTGCGCGGTGACGATGAACATGCCGCCCTCATCGGCCAGCGCATCGAGCTCGCTCGTCCACAGATCGAGCACCTTCGCCGGCGACTCGATCACGGTACCGATGTTCGGCTCGGGCAGGAATGCGTACTGCTCCCAGTCGTCAAGCATCCAGTGCACCGGCAGCTCGGCCAGTGGACCATGAGCCGTCGCAAGCAGGTAGGGGCGATCGTCGTCCATTAAGCTCGAGTCGAAGCGGAGGCCGTACTCGGTAAGCAGGTCCGGCGTGCGGTCGTTCAGTTCCCACCAGGGCGCGCGGAAGCCGGTGGGGAGGGTGCCGGTGATCCGTTCCAGGCTGGCCATGCCACGCTCGAGCTCACGGCGCTCCTCGCCCTCGTCCAGGCGGTGCAGCTGGACATGCGAGTAACCGTGGTGGCCGATCTCGTGGCCGGCCGCGACGATCGCCTCGACCGTCCCCGGGTAGCGGTCGGCGGTCAGGCCGGGAACGAAGAAGGTCGAGCGCAGGCCGTGGTGCTCGAGCATGCGCAGGATCCGCGGCACGCCCACCTTCGGGCCATACGCCTGGTGGCTCATGGTGGTCAGCCGGCGGGCGTAGCGCGGGTCGACGGCGAGGATCGCCGACTCGGCATCAACATCGAACGTGAGGGCGAACGCGGCCCGCGTCTCCCCCGGCCAGAGGTCGGTCATCGCGGCCGAGTGTGACGCCTCGCGGCAGATCGCACAAGGGTACGACTTTACAACGCTCTACCATCGCTCTTGGAGGAACATCTAATGCCCTTGACCGTTCTTGACCTGATCGACGACCCCAACCTCGGCCTCGAAGTGGTGGTGGAGAATGACCTTGACCGGCGCGTGCGGTGGGTGCACACCACCGAGCTGGCCGACCCCTCGCGCTACCTGCAGGGCGACGAGGTGATCCTCACCACGGGCGTCTGGATCGAGGCGGGTACGCCACCAGCCGACTTCGTGCGGCCGCTCCAGCGGTCCCGCATCGCTGCGCTGGGCTACGGGCTGCCCGCGCCCGACGCTGAGGTGCCGCCGAAACTGGTGGCTGCCTGCCGCCGGTCTGCGCTGACGCTGTTTCGCGTGCCGTTCGAGCTTCCGTTCATCGCCATCGGCGAAGCCTTCGTCGAGCGGCTGGCGAGCGACCGCCAGGCAGCGCTCGAAGCCACCGTCGAGCGGAATGCCGCCTTCGTCCGCGCCGCCGAGCACAGCGAAGGCCTGGACGGCGTGCTGCGCGTCCTCAGCCGCGCACGGTCGTTGCACCCGTGGGTGATCGGGCCCGGAGGGCGCGTGCTCGCGCACTCCGGCTACGAACTCTCACCCGATCAGATCGAGATGGTGTCGACCGAGGCGGGACGTCTCCAGGCCGAGTATCCCGTTCGGGTGCCGGAATGGCTGATCTTTCCGATCGTGTCCGTCGGACGCACCGACGCCCATCTGGTGGTGGCGAGCGACCAGGCGAGTCTCGCCGTCGACGATCGCTCCGCCGTCGACCAGGCACTGCCCTTCGTCGGCCTCGAGCTGGCGCGCCGAAGAGCTCTGCACGAGAGCGAGCGTCGTTTCGCGGCGGAGCTGATCGATCTGATCGGCGCCGGGCCGGCCCAGCTCGTCGCCGCCACGGCGCGGCTGGAGGCCTTCGGTATCGACCCCGAGGGAGCACTGGCCGGGATCGTGTGCGAAGTGCCTTCGGTCGACGACGGCGCAAACGTGATGGAGCGGGCGCTCGCCCGCGCCGGAGTGACCGCCGTCGTCGCAACAAAGGGAGCCGAGCTGGTGGGCATCGTTGCCTGGTCTGGTCCCGAGCGGGGATTGGTCGAGCTTGCACGCGAGCTCTGCGACGAGCTCGGAGAGCAGGCAGCCGTCGGCATCGGCGGGCTGGCCGCCGGAGCCGACGCCCTGACCACCAGCCTGATCGAGGCGCGCCACGCCTGCCGCTTCGCGCGCCGGCGCAGGCAGGGCAGAGCATTCGCGACCCACGGGGAGGTCGGCTCGCACACGATGCTGCTCGCACTCCAGGACGAGAACGTACTGGCGGCGTTTCGCCGTGCGCTCCTGCAACCGCTGGAGGAGCATGATGCGCGCCGCCACACCGAGCTGGTTGCGACACTCGACGAGTTCCTCGCCTCGGGCGGGCGCTGGCAGCAGACCGCCGGCCGGCTGCACGTCCACGTCAACACGCTCCGCCACCGGCTCGCGCGAGTCGAGCAGCTGACCGGACGGTCGCTCGAATCGATGGATGACCGGGTCGACTTCTACATTGCGCTGCACGCGCGACCGTGAGCGTAGGATCGGTCGAGATGGAGGCGGACGCCCCCCGAGGCGAAATCCTGGAAGAGGCAACGACCCTGCTCGAGGCCGCCGAGGCACGTGGGCTGCCGCTTCGGCTGATCGGCGGCCTCGCGGTGCAGCTTCGCGCTCCCGCAGGCCCCCACCCAGCACTCGCGCGGACACACAAGGACATCGATTTCGTGACCGCGCGAGGCAAGGCCCGACAGGTGACCGAGCTGATGCGCGCGCGCGGGTACTGCGCCAACGAGGAGTTCAACGCGGTCAACGGCCACCGCCGGCTCCTGTTCTACGACTTCGCCAATGAGCGGCAGGTTGACGTCTTCGTGGGGTCGTTCGAGATGTGCCACGTGATCCCGGTGGCGGAGCGGCTGACGCTTGATCAAGTGACCGTGCCGCTGGCCGAGCTTCTGCTGACCAAGCTGCAGGTGGTGCAGCTGAATGAGAAGGACCAGCGCGACATCCTGGCGCTGCTCCTGCATCACGACGTGGGCGACGCCGACGGCGATGCGATCAACGGGGCCTCCATCGGTCGCCTCTGCGCCGCAGATTGGGGGCTCTGGCGGACATCCAAGATGAACCTCGAGCGCAGTGCCGAGGCGCTCGACGGTTACGGGCTCGACGACGACGAGCGGAAGGTGATAGCCGCGCGCATCGACCGCCTGCGGAGCCTGATCGAGGAAGCTCCGAAGACCGTGAAGTGGAAGCTGCGCGACCGGATCGGCGATCGTAAGCAGTGGTACGAGGAGCCCGAAGAGGTCGACTAAAAT
>JALYLB010000034.1 GCA_030774475.1 Chloroflexota bacterium
GCCGTCGATCCGGCGACCGCGATCACCAGCCCGAGGTCGCGAATCTCCGCAAAACCACGCTCGATGTTCGCCAGCCCCTCGTCCGTTAAGCCGGAGAGGACCTGCGCGAGCCCCAACCACACGGAGGCGCCTTCCATCTCAACGCGTCCGTTGCCGCTCGCGATCATCTGGGTCGCCATCTCCGCCACGCGCTCGAGTGGCATCGAACCGAGATAGGCAGCCATCATCATTGGCGGCATCGCGTGGCGGGCGAGATCCGGTCGACCGGCGCGCTCCGCGGATTCGATTGCCCGCCGGCAGGCGGCGAACTGGGCGGCCCATTGGCCATACACATTCTCGAGCTCGGCGCGCAGGAGCCAGAGGCGCACGAGACCGTCGTGGTCGTCCCCTCGCTCGAGCACGGGCTGGGCCTTGTCCAGAACCGCGCGGAGACGGTCCCACGAGTAGGTCGGGTCGGTGTGCGACGTGATCGCCTCGATCTCGAGGTCGGCGCGGATCGCGCCAACTTCGTCGTCGCGCTTCACCGCAAGTTGCCGGGCCTGCTTGGCTGCGGCCATGCCCTCCTCCAACGTTCCCGCCCCCGCGGCGATCTCCGCAAGCCGGACCAGGCATGGGATCTGGAGCGCGTCGTCGCGGTCGAGAACCGCGGTCGCCCGCAACAGCAGGCTTCGCGCCGCCGCCACGTCGTTCCTGGCCGACGCGCGAGCTCCCGTCTCGGCCAGAAGCGTTCCGGCGCGAACGCGGAGCCCGGCAGTATTGGGGTCGGATGGCGCGAGCTCCGCTCGATAGCGATAAGCCCGCTCGAGGTGGTACGCGACGATCTCGTCGTATTCCCCGCCGCGTTCCCCGGCCGCGGAGACGAGCCAATCTGCGAAACGCTCGTGGAGTTCTGCGCGCAGCTCCTTGGAGAGCGCGGCATAGGCCGCGTCGCGGATCAGCAGATGCCGGAACTGGTAGAGGTCGTCGTCCGAGCTCGATTCATCCGGCCGGATCAGCTCCTTGCGCACCAGCGCCAGGAGGTTGCGCTGCACGCTCGGCCGGACGTTTGCCGCCGAAAGCTCGGCAACGGCTGCCTCCTCGAAGACCTTTCCGACCACCGCCGCCCGCCCGATCACGTCGCGCTCCGGCTCGCTCAGCCGGTCGAGTCGCGCCGCCAGCAGCGCACTGACGGTGGGCGGCACGAGCAGGGTCGAGAGGTCCCCGGCGACTGCCCAGCCCTCTTCGGTGCGCTGGAGGATGCCATCGTCGACCAGCATCCCGATCAGCTCCTCAACGAACAGCGGATTGCCTTCCGCGGCTGTGGCTACCCGGTCTGCCAGCTCGGAGCCGATGCCGGCGTGCCCGAGCAGCGCATCGACCAGCTGGCGCGACTGGTCTGCGCTCAGCGGCTCGAGCAGGATGGCGGTGGCGTTGAGCTTGCCTCCACCCCAGGACGGCCGAAGGTCGAGCAGGTCGGCACGCGCGAGGCAGAGCAGGAATATGGGCGCGGCGCGCGACCGGTCGGCGATGTGCTCGAGCAGGTCGAGGAAGGTCGGCTCGGCCCACTGGATGTCGTCGATGACCAGGATGAGCGGCGACCGGGTGGCGCGCGCCTCCATGAGCTTGCGAAACGCCCAGGCCACCTCCTCGGGCGTGCCTGCCACCTCGCCCAGGCCGATGGCGCCCGCGATCTGCTCGGTGATCCGGTCCGCGCGTTCGTTTTCGCTGACAAGCCCGCGAATCTTCGCGGTGGCCGCCTCGGAAGTGTCGCCATCGGTGATCTCAGCGGCCCGGCGAACGACCTCGCGCATCGGCCAGTAGGTGATCCCGTCGCCGTACGGCAGGCATCGGCCTTCGTAGATCGTGACCCGGTCGCGCTGCTGGGCCAGGAACTCGCCGACCAGCCGCGACTTGCCGACGCCCGGCGGACCGAGCAGCGTGAACAGGTGCGCGGCGTTCTCCTCGATGGCGCGCTCGAACGCCTGCGCCAGCAGCGTCAGCTCGCGTTGCCGCCCGATGAGCGGCGCATCGAGCCGGCGCGCGTGCCCGGCCGCTTGGGCATCGACCGACACCAGCCGGAGGGCGGGCACGGCGTCGGTCTTTCCCTTGAGGCGCATGGCTGCGACCGGCTCGACGGTCACTGCGTCGCGGACGAGCTGGTGGGTCGGAGCACCCAGCAGGATCTCGCCCGGCTTGGCGGCCTGCTCCAGGCGTGCGGCCACGTTGACCGGATCACCGGTGACCAACGTTTGGCTGCTGCCCGGATCGCCGACGACGACCTCGCCGGTGTTCACGCCGATGCGGACCGCGAACTCCACCCCGCGCTCCTGTACGAGCTCCACGCTCAAGGTCGCGACCGCGTCGCGCAGCTCAGCGGCAGCTCGCACCGCTCGCAGCGCATCGTCCTCATGGAGGGCCGGGATGCCGAAGACGGCCATCACCGCGTCGCCGATGAACTTCTCGACCGTCCCGCCGTGCCGCTCCATCACCCGCCGCGCCGCGTCGAAGTACCGGCTCATCAGGTTCCGCAGCGACTCGGGGTCGAGGCGCTCGCCCAGCGCTGTCGAGCCGGTCACGTCTGCGAACACGACGGTCACCGTCTTGCGCGAGGCCTTCGGTGCGGCCACAGCGTCGGGCAGCGCCGTGCCGCACGACAGGCAGAACCGCGCGCGTTCCGGGTTCTCCTCCCCGCAGTTTGGGCACCGGATCATGCGCGGAGTGTACGAGCCGGGTAGCTCGGCGACTCGTGGCGATGTAGCCGACGCTGGCCGGCAAGGGGCGGCCCCACGGCCAGACGTATAGTCATGTCTTCGCGCTTCCGCTTCGCCGAGGACGATGCTCCCAGCCCCGCAACCCACCTGCTTCCTGATCGCCGACATCTCTGGGTACACCGGCTACCTCGCCGATGTGGAACTGGACCATGCGCAGGACATCCTCGCGGACCTGATCGGCGCCGTCGTCACGGCGCTCCGGCCCAATTTCCGGCTCGCCAAACTCGAGGGCGACGCCGCCTTCACGTACATGACGGGGGAGCGGCTCGACGGCTCGATGCTGCTCGACACGATCGAGCGTTGCTACTTCGGGTTCCGCAGGCGCCGGCGCGACGTCCGCCAGGCAACGTCGTGTGAGTGCAACGCGTGCGTCCGGATCCCCGATCTTGACCTCAAGTTCGTGGTCCACCACGGGTCTGCCATCCAACAGAGGGTTGCCGGCCGCCAGGAGCTCCTGGGGTCGGACGTGATCGTCACGCACCGTCTGCTCAAGAACGAGGTCGTCGAGAAGCTCGGCATCAGCGCCTACGCCCTCATCAGCCAGAGGTGCATCGACGCATCCGATATCGACCCGGCCGCACTGGGCATGCGCGAGCACACCGAGACCTACGATCGGATCGGCGACGTGCCGGCCTGGGTCCACGACCTCGAGCGCCGCTGGCAGGAAGAGGAGGCCCGTGGCCGCGTCTTCGTGTCGGCGGAGGACGCCTTCGTTACCGTTACCGCGTCAACCAAAGCGCCGCCGCAGGTGGCCTGGGAGTTCCTCACGAAGCCCGGACAGCGGATGACCTGGCAGCCCTGGGTGACGGAGGTTACGGTCAAGGGAGCCACGGGCGGCCGGCGAGGCCCTGGCTCGGCGAACCATTGCATGCACGGCAAGGACGCCGTCATCGAGGAGATCCTCGACTGGCGGCCGTACGACTACGTCACCGACCGGACGATCCTCGCGACCCCCGACGGACCGCTCCGCGTGCTCCATACCATCGAGCTCGAGCCGACCACGACGGGCACAACGATCCACATGCGGTTCGCTGCACCTAAGACCAAGCGGGAGATGCCGCTCATGGAGGTGATCGGCCCGGCGTATGGGCAGGCCCTGGAAGCGAACTGCCCCAACCTGGTCGCCCAACTGGACGCGGCGCTTGCGGCTCGTGAGGCCGACCGTGCGCCCGAGCCCGAGCTGGCGATGCCCAAGCCGGACGGCGCGCTTTCCGGGCTACAGCCGCCGGTCATCGTCGGTTGACGGCCGGCCGGTCGAACCCGTTTCCGGACATGTTGTTGACGACAATCGGAGCGAGGCGAATGGACGAAGCGCGAGTTCGGGCACTGATCATCGATCACTACGCGGCCGCTGGGCAGGACGAGGCCCACGTCGCCCAGGTCTACGCCGATGACGCGATCCTCGACTTTCCCCAGAGTGGCGAGCGGATTCGCGGAAAGGCGAACATCCTTGCCTTCCGCTCGGCATATCCCGCCGCCATCCGGATCGAGATCGGGCGCATCCTTGGGAGCGGGGACGTGTGGGTGAACCAGGGAACGATCAGCTACGACGGTGTGCCACAGAACCTGGTCAGCATCTGGGAGTTTCGGGGTGACAAGGTCGTGCACGAAACGGCCTACGTCGCCGACGGCTGGGAGCCCCCCGCATGGCGGCGCCAATGGGTCGAGCCGATGCCCGTCGCCGACGACGTGGGCCGCAGTTCCTCATGAGCACCAGCCTTACGTTGCCGGTCGGCGATCGCGACCATGTTCAGGGTCCGGCGACCGCTGTCGTGACACTGGTCGAGTACGGCGATTACGAGTGTCCGTACTGCCGCGCCGCGGTACCCATCGTGACCGAGCTCCAGGGGATCCTCCGGGATCAACTCCGGTTCGTGTTCCGCCACTTCCCGCTCGAGAACCTGCATCCCCACGCCCGCAGGGCCGCCGCAGCCGCTGAAGCCGCCGGATCGCAGGGCAAGTTCTTCGAGATGCACGCCGCCCTCTTCGAACATCAGGAAGCGCTCGATGATGGGGATCTGATGCGGTACGCGGCCGAGCTCGACCTCGATATGGCGCGGTTCCGTGATGATCTGAATTCGCGTGCCTACTCGCGGCGCGTCCGCGAGGATTTCCAGAGCGGCGTCCGCGGTGGCGTGAGGGGAACCCCCACCTTCTACCTGGACGACGTTCGCTATGACGGCCTCGTCGGTGTGCGTCAGCTCCTCGCGGCGATGCGGAAGGCGCATCCCGACCTTGTCGACGACGGACTTGACGCGACGCTCCCGCAACGGATCATTCCCCGAGTACTCCGCGAGCAGACGCCATTCCGGCGGACATCTGGCTGAGGACGCACGGGGCGCCGCGATGAGCACACTCGCACTCATCGGTAGTGGAGAGATGGGCGGCACGGTCGCCCGGCTCGCGGTCGCTGCGGGTCTGGATGTCGTCCTCAGCAACTCCCGTGGCCCGCAGACGCTGTCCGGCCTCGTCGACCAACTCGGCATGCGCGCGACGGCGGCGACCGTCGAGGACGCCGCCCGGGCGGGGGACTGGGTCGTGCTCGCGGTCCCGTTCGGCGCCTATCCGCAGATCCCGTTCCAACCCCTGGCCGGCAAAACCGTGCTGGAGACCACCAACTTTTTCGGGGGGAGCGAACGCGCCGCAGGGACGGCCGCCAGTAGCGAACTGGTGCAGCGCCATCTTGCCGGCGCCCATGTCGTGAAGGCGTTCAACACCGTCCTTCCTCGCCAGCTGCACAACCTCGCCCGCCCCGCCGGCGCCCCCGATCGCAGTGCCCTGCCGGTCGCGGGCGATGACCCGGTCGCCAAAGCCGAAGCCGTCCGGCTCCTGGACCTCCTGGGTTGGGATACCGTCGACGCCGGCACGCAGGCCGAGAGCTGGCGCATGCAGCCAGGCACTCCAGCCTTCCTTACCCCCTACATGGCGAACTCCAGGGCCTCGTTTGCCACCCGCCTCGCCACTGACCCGGGAAAACCTGCCAACACCCAGAAGATCCACAACGCTCTGGACGCGGCAAGGAGGTAGTCGTGGCTGATACGCAGTCAGACCTGGATGGCCGCCAGGCCGAGGTGGTTCTCCGGACCCTACGGCGGACCCGCCAGACCCGCCAGTTCACCGAGGAACCGGTCGACGACGATGCCATCCGCGCAATTCTCGAGGTCGCGCGTTGGACCGGCAGCGGGGCGAATCGGCAGCCGTGGACCTTCGTGATCGTTCGCGACGCAGCCGACCGACAACGGATTGCCGAACTTGCGCCACACGCGTGGCACGTGGCGGGGGCGCCGATCGCGATTGCCATCGTGATGAACGGCGCCACTCCGAAATGGGACGACTACGACGAGGGGCGAGTCGCGGAACGGATGCTGATTGCCGCAACGGCACTTGGGCTGGGTGGCGGCATTGGGTTGGCGAATGGGCCTGAACGCGCCGAGGTTGGTGCGCTTCTCGACGTTCGACCCCCGTCCTACATCCGGACGATGATCTCGCTCGGACATCCCTCCGAAGCCGCGCTCCGCCGGCACTCAGGCCCTGGAACCGGCAGACGACCCCTCGCCGAGCTCGTCCGCGAGCGCTGACCGCTGAAAAACGGGGCTGCTCAACCCGCGGGGTTCATTGAGTAGCGCCACTGCCCTCCGGGTGGGACCCGGAGGGCATCAGCGAATGCCAATCAGTCGTCGACACCTCCGACGAGCTTGAAGTAGTGGCCAAGCGCCCAGCTGCCGACGTGCCTGCCCATCTTGACCCCATCGGTGTCTGCGAACCGGAAGTGGATCCCTAGCCAGACCCGGGCACTGATGACGTCATCGGCCAGGGCCTTCGCAGAGTCGTAATGGAAGGTGACACCGGGAACGGCTGTCGAGATGAGGGTCAGCTGCAGGTGCGGCGTCCCCAACGTCTTTGCCAGGGCCTCAACGAAGGCGCCGGTGACGCCCGAGTACCCGCTGACGTATTCCGGGTACGGAGGGGTCACGAGCAACGGCACCCAGGTCGCGTCGGCGGTCGTCGCGGGGTTGCCGTCCGTATCGGCCAGGTTGATGGCGGTGATGGGTCGCCAGAATCCGTATTGCAACTTCGCATGCCAGACGGAGATCACCGCGTCAGCCATGCTCATGTCGACCGCGGCGAACAAGCGGGCGGCATCCACGATGTCCATGCTCCGCACGTTCATCTGATCCACGAGGGCGGCGATGTACTGGACGGTCGCGTTGCCTGAGAAGAACAGCGCCGTGGCTGTTTGATCGGGCGTTCGAGCCGTGGAACCGGCCGAGCCCAAGGACTTCACTTCCTCGAAGGCACGGGCGTAGCGCTCTGAAGTCAGCGGTGGCGGCGGTCCGGGGTTTCCGAATTGCGCTCCACTTCGCGCGAGGAGCGGAGTCACGGCTCCCATCTATGGGACGAACATCGGAGCGAAGGCCGGAGGCGTCGGTCGCCAGACCCCCGGAGCTGGAGCCTGGGTAAACAGCACGGGCGCATTACGCCCGTCGTTGGCGCGCAGGGCGATGATGTTCTCGGCGGCCTCGATGCCGAAAGCGATGCCATCGGTCTTGGCCTGCCCGTCGGGGATCTGGCCCAGTGAGGCGTCTCTCGCGGCGTCGAGCGTGGAGGTTGCATACGGCGAATAGGTCGTAAGGACCTTGTGGGCAGCGGCCACGGCGGCCGCCTGATCAGATGCGCCCTCCGGCGGCGTGCTGCGTAGGCTGTACGGCTCGTAGCGGCCGTCGATGCCGACCACCGCGTCGTAGACGGCCGCATCGACGAATCCGAGATACAGGAAGGCTTCCTGGGGCTTCTTGCTGGCATCGCCCAGGAATGTCTGTTCGGCGATCAGGTTCCACTGCGAGATCACGCCTGGGTCGCCCAGGGGTTGCGTCGCGCCGCCAGCGGTCGGAACGGCGACGGCTGGTGTCAGGAACAGCGCGGCGGCCCAGACCGCAACCCAGGCACGCCGGCCTGGGTGGGCACGACGAGGCGATGGATGGAACGAAGACAACTCGCGCACGGTGGCCCTCCCGACTCTTCCTAAACCGGCACACGCCGGGTTAGGAATTTGGATGGCCCGACCTAGCGGGATCGCGCGATCGCAGGGGGCTCTCGCCTCCGGGTATCCAACGCTCGCTGCGTCGGGCCCTCCACGCAACGAACAATCGGAGGGCACGCTCCGATCTGGGAACTGGCGTGCGGATGTCGAGGATCATCCATCCTCCGTCGCGCGTCAATGCGCGCCCGGCACCTTCGTTGCCTCCGCGCAACGCCAGCGATCGCCCCGGGCACCCCGCCAACTCAGGGCTGGAGCGACGCGAGACTAGCGCAGGAACAGATGTGGCCTCCTAGCTCCAGAGGAGGCCACAGCCGAACTGACGCCCTCGGCGTCACGCCTTCGCCAATAGCCTGGCCGCCTCCGGCTCGCTGATCGCCGAGTGCTTGTCGTGCCGGTAGCGATCCACGACCGCGGTGATGTCGAGCCCACCGGCGTCGCGAGCGGCGATGGTCACGAGCTCACGGGCGCCATGGGTAACCGGCGTGAAGGCATCGGGACGGGTGAACAGATCCCGAGCCAGGTCGAGATCCTTGCGGAGGTCCCGAAGGGCGAAGAGGGTGGGTTCGTGCCGGCCTTCGACGAGGCCCGCTCGCCGCGGCCCGATGCTTGGCGCGATTCGCTCGAGGACCCAGAACACGTCGTCGGGCGCGAGCCCGGCTCGTTCCCCCGCGACCTGGAGCTCCGCGGCTGCGAGGATGACGTCGGCCAGCATGCTGTTGGCGACGAGCTTCAGGCGCGCTGCACTCCCCAGCGGCCCGACATGACGGACCGTTCCCAGGCTGCCGATCACCGAGGTTGCTTCGGCAATGTCGGGATCGGAGCCTCCCAGTAGGACTGCTGCCTGCCCGTTGCGCACCAGGGTCGGAGCGCCCAGGATCGGGGCGTCGACGAGGCGATCGCCCGCCTTGTCGACCGCTGGCCGGATCTCGGTTTCGAGGTCCGGGCCGGCAGTGCTCATCTCGATGAGGAGCTTGTCCCCGCCGGCGGCCAGGACGCCATTCGCACCCAGGTACGCGGAGCGAACGGCATCGGCGCCTGTGAGGCTACTGATGACCACCTGCGCGTCTGATGCGGCGATGAGCGGCGAATCGGCCACGGACCCGATGCCCAGGGCCTCCGCCCGCGAGCGCGTCCTGTTCCATAGCCGTAGGTCGAATCCCTCCTCTGCGAGCCTGGCGGCGATCGCCGAGCCCATCTTTCCGGTGCCGATAACGGCGACGCGTGGCGTTGCCTGCGCTGGCGTGGTCATGGCTACATCCTCTCCGGCGCGGGTCCGCTGACGGGCACCTCGCCGCGCAGGATCCGCTCGACCTGCGCCATGTCCTCCGCGGAAAGCGAGAGGTCCGCGGCAGGGGAGGTCTCGCGCAGCTGTTCCGGCGTCCGAGCGCCGACGATGGCGACGTGGACCGCGGGGTTGGCCAGGGTCCAGGCGATCGCCAGCCGGCTGACCGTGGTGCCGCGTTCCTTGGCGAAGGCTGCCAGGTCTGCGACGACCGCCAGGTTGCGGCGGAAGGTCTCCCCGGTGAACAGCTCGCTCTTCGCCCGCCAGTCGTCGGGCGCAAACGTCGTATCGGAAGTCATTCGCCCCGTCAGGAGACCGTGCGCCATCGGTCCGTAGACGAGCACCCCGATCCCGTGCTCGGCCGCGAACGGCAGGATGGAGGCCTCGATCTCGCGCCGGAACGCGTGGTACGGCGGCTGGACGGTGTCGATCGGTCGGACCTGCTGAAATGCCGCCATCTGGCGGGCGTCGTAGTTCGAGACCCCGACGAAGCGGACCTTTCCCTCACGCACGAAGTGGTCGAGCGCCTCCGCGGTTTCGGCGATCGGCGTAGCCGGGTCGGGCCAGTGGACCTGGTAGATGTCGACGTAATCGGTGCCAAGCGACCGCAGGCTCGCCTCGAGATCGCGGCGCAGGGCCCCGGGGCTGCTGTCGCGGACCGGCTTGCCGCTTCCGTTGTCGCGCAGGCCGCCCTTGGTGGCGATCGCGATGGTTTCGCGCTTGGAGCGGATCTCCGGCGCGAGAGCCTCGCCCAGGATCTCCTCGGCCGCCCCGAAACCGTAGGCGCGCGCCGTGTCGAAGAAGGTTATCCCCAGGTCGAGCGCTTCCCTCGTGACGGCGATCGCCGCGGTACGGTCGACCTGACCCCAGTCTCCGCCTGCGGACCAGTTGCCAAAGGCGATCCGCGAAACCTGCGGTCCGCGCTCGCCGAGCTTGACGTACTTCATGGCTGTCTCCTTCTTTTGAACCTCAGCCAGCATTGCGCTCCGAGACTATGCTGTCCAACAGAAGATTCTGATGCGATTCAGCATGAATGGAGATGGCCACCGTGGAACTTCGGCAGCTGGAGCACTTCGTGGCCGTGGCGGACGAGCGGCATTTCACGCGTGCCGCCGAAGGGGTCGGGATCGTGCAGTCCGGCCTGTCGGCGTCGATCCGGTTCCTCGAGCGCGAACTTGGATCGCCGCTCTTCAACCGCAGCACCCGACGCGTCTCGCTGACCGCGGCCGGTCAAGCCTTGCTGCCGGAGGCGCGTCGGGCGCTGGCAGCCGCGCGCGCCGGCCGCGAGGCGGTCGAGGCGGTGGAGGGGCTGCGCGGCGGTCAGCTCGCCATTGGCGTGGCACAGGTCGTGGTCCCGGGGTTCGACCTGATCGGGGTCCTCGCTGACTTCCAGCGGGACTATCCGCAGGTCGAGCTGAACCTCTGGCAAGCGGCGCCGCTCGATCATTTCGCGGCGCTCCGCACCGGCCGCCTTGACCTGGCCTTCGTGCCGCTCCTCAAGCCCCCGGACGGTGACCTGGATCACATCGTCGTGGCTCGCGATCGGATCATGGCCGTGTGTGCGCCCGACCATCGGGTCGCACGGCGCCGCAGCATCCGGCTCAACGACCTCGCGGCCGAGCGATTCGTCGACCTGCCCGAGTCCTGGACCACCCGGCAGATCATCGATCGAGCGTTCGACGCGGCCGGCCTCGTACGGCGGACGACGATCGTGGTCAACGACATCGCCACCTGCCTTGAGCTCGTTCGTCGCGGCCTGGGGGTCTCGCTGCTGCCGGAGGGTGCGACATCGCGCGGAGAGATGTGCGTGTTCGTGCCTCTGGCTCGTGCGCTTCCCTGGGACTTCGCCCTCGTCCGGCGGGCCGACGGCACGCTCGGGCCGGCTGCGCGGGAGTTCCTGCGGAGGATCCTTCCCGAGGGGGCGGAAGGAGCCGATGGAGCGGCGCTCGGCGGTTCCCGGGCCGCAGGATAAACTCAGCGGCGCAGGTCGAGGGGAGCGAGTTGGACCTGCCGAGCAAGGTGGAAACGGGGTGACGCCGGCCTTCAGGCCTCGTGGTGCTCCGCGAAGAGGGCGATCAGCTCGCGGTTGAACGCCGGGATGTCGTCCACCACGCGACCCCAGACGTGTGTCCCTTCCCGGAAGGCCGGCTCGTCGACCCAGGTTGCGCCGGCGTTCACCAGGTCGTCCTTGATGCCAAGCGACCCTGTCGCCCGCCCCCCTACCACGATCCCGGCGGAGATGGCCACCAACCCGCCGTGGCAGATGATCCCGATCGGCTTGCCCGCGGCGTCGATCTGCTTGACGAGGTCGGTGACCGCCTTGTGCCGACGCAGCTTGTCCGGGGCCCACCCGCCAGGGATGACGAGCCCGTCGAACTGGTCGGGGTTCACATCGGTGGCGAGGACGTCAGCCGTGGCCTCGAGGGCGTGCTTGCCGCGAACGGTGTTGAGCGACAGGCCAACGGTCGTGACACGCGCTCCCTCTTCGCGCAGCCGCATGACCACCACCCAGTACTCGAGGTCCTCCACCCCATCCGCCAACAGGACAGCCACGCGCATCCCATCGAGGCGCATCTGTCGCTCCTTGCCTGCTGCGTGAGAAGGCACTATGCGCCGATGCCTGCTGCCCGCCTAGCTGCCGGTCAGCGCCTTCCGAAACCACACGCGAGCCGGGAGATCGCGTAAGCCCAACCGACGGTTGATGGCGAGCATGGGGCCGTTGTCCGAAGACGCGTGGCGCGCGCTCGGTGGGCGCTCGGGACAGCCACGTCGCGAGGATCGCGGCCAGGGCCTGGGACGCGATCTCCAATGGCCCGGACACGAAGACCGACTCCCCGATACGTATTTCTGGCAGCCGGGCCACCCTACCCCTGCGGAGGCAGGTGGGCAATGACCGGCGCCTAGATCGAGTCGATCGAGCGCGGCGGCATCCGCGGACCGAAGCGCGGAATCCGGACGCCGGAGGCCTCGAGCAGGCGCTGCACTCGGCCACGCTGACCCAGGTATGGCTCGAGCAGCTCGAGCATCCGCGCGTCGGTGGCGCGCGCCTCTCCGACGAGCGCCCAGGACACGAGGTTGGGGATGTGATAGTCGCCGACGCTGACCGAATCCGGAGCTCCCCAGGCGATGCGCAGGACCTCGGCGGTCGTCCATGGGCCGATACCGGTGATCGCTCGCAGCAACCGTTCCAGGTGCACGGCCGAGGGTGCTGCCTCGAGCCGAGCCGCCTGGCGTGCCGCCTCGCGGATCACCTCGGCGCGGCGTCGCTCGACACCCAGCTGGTGGTACGAGTAGTACGGAAGACCCGCAAGCACCGATGAGGTTGGCTGCAGCCAGAGCCGCGCCGGCCCAGGCGCTGGTTCGCCGTGGCGTCGCACGAGGGACCGATACACGCGGCGGGCCTCGACGCCGGTGATCTTCTGCTCGAGGATGGCTGGCACCAGCGCCTCCACGACCCGCCGCGTTCGCGGCAGCCGCAGCCCTGGGTGGCGGTGCTGGGCGTCGGCCAGGATCGGGTGCTTCGGGACGAGGGCCGCCGGGTCGTCGTGACCGCCAACCAGCTCGACGACGCTCCCCAGCCCCGACTCGCTTCCTGGTCCCCAGGCCCGCACTCGCAAGGTGGATCTGCCAATCGAACGGAGGTGGAGCGTGACCGGGCCGTCGGGCGTGCGGGTCGCCCGCCAGACCCCATCGACCGCGAAACGGATGGTTGGGTCGCCGGTCCCGTGGGCGAGCGGCCAGAGGGTGGCGCCGAGCTCGGTCGGGCCGGGCAGCTCGACGACCGCTTCGAGGTCGTGGAGAACGGGATCGGGTGCGACCGGCGGGGTAGGTTGCGGTCCGGGCGCCATCGGCTCGGAGGTCACCGGCGCATGGAGATGATGAGTGGATCTTCGCGCTGCGCGACCTCGAAGTCTGAACGGTCGTGGATCCCGCGGTAGCCCTCGGCGACCAGCACCTGGCCGCAGATGCCACCGAGCGAGTTGCCCGGGCCGGGCAAGAGCAGCCGATCCGGAGCCCACTCCCGGAGGGCGACGCGAAGCGCCGTCGCGAACCGGAACGGCGTGGTGAGCTGCTCGCCGAGCGTGTAGTCCCGCAACGCCATCGGATCCGCTGACCACGGGCTCCACATGGCGCCACGCCCGTCCACCAGGGTGATTCGCGGCGCGCGCCAGTCGAGCGAGCCAAGGCGTTCGGCAGCGGCGCTCGCGACGTGCGCCACCAACGGCGTGTGATACGGGCCATGGAGCGCGAGGCGCAACGGATAGAGCCGCTCGCCGATCTTGATCGCGGGTAGCGCGTCCAAGAGCCGCGCGACCCCAGCCTCGCTGCCGGCCAGGACGGCGTAGCCGCCCAGGTCGATGCTTCGATGGACCTCGCCGTTGCCGCGTTGGATGGCGCTGTCGACGGTCAACGCCAGGGCCGGGTCCGGACGCCAATCGGGACCAGCGAGCGGATAGATCACCTGCCCTCCGGGCCCGCCATGGGGCAGCGGCTCCTGCTGCAAGAGGCCGATCTCCTGGACCAGGCTGAATCCGTCGTCGAACGAGAGTGCGTCGGCGTAGGTGAGCGCGGTGTACCAACCCAGGGAGTTGCCGAGTCCCACGACCGGCACCAGGTCCCCACCGATCGTCTCCGCGTCGAGGAGGGAGGAAAGGAAGATGAGGGGTGAGGCGTTGGCCGGCAGGAGGTGGACGCGCGGGTCGAAGCGCGATGCGCCGTCCAGCTCGAGGAGCGGTGGAAGGTCCCACCCGCCGCGCAGCTCCTCGGCGCGTCGCACCAGCGGATGCTCGCGGGGCAGCGAACGGAGGCTGGCGGCGGTGTAGGCGCCGCGGCCGGGGAAGACGAGTCCTGCCCGCGTCACGCGCGCGTCCGCTGTACGGCTGACGACGACTGGACCGATGCCAAGGCCGCTGCCACGACCTGGTCGAGTCCGACGAGCACCGCCGATGTGGCGGTTCCCAGGGGAATGAAGGAATCGACCGAGCGGACCGATGCCAGGCGCCGCCCGACCTCACGCTCGGCGAGGTCGGCGATGATCGCGTCGGCGATGCCCCCACCCGTTGCGCGGCATTCGTCGACGACGAGCACCGCCGAGGAGCGGGACGCTTCCCCACGGACCTCCTCGAACGGAAGCGGGTTGAGCCAGCGCAGGTCGACGACCCGAGCACGGATCCCGTGGTCGGCTGCGAGTTGGCGCTGCGCCTGCAGCGAAAGGCGCAGGCCGTTCGCGTAGCTGATGACCAGCAGGTCGACGGGGTCGTCGGGAGCGGTGCCATCGGGCTGGTAGACGCCGATCTCGCCCGGTAGGAGAACCGCCGGGGGAGCCGGATAATCGCTCAGCCATTCGCCGTCGCCTGGCTCGAACAGGTCCTTCTCGTGGTACAGCGCGATCGGCTCGAGGATGACGGTCACGCGCCCATCCTCGGCAGCCATGGCGACCAGGCCGCGCAGCATCCGAACAGCGTCGTCACCTCGCGCGGGCACCGCCAACACCAGCCCCGGGATGTCCCGGAGCGCCCCGACGCTGTTGTCGTTGTGGAAGTGCCCGCCGAAGCCCTTCTGGTAGGCGAGCCCGGGGATACGCACGACCATTGGGTTGCGGAATTGGCCCGAGCTGAAGAACTGGAGTGAAGCTGCCTCGCCCCGCAGCTGGTCGAGGGCGTTGTGGACGTAGGCGAGGTACTGGATCTCCGGGATTGGCAGCAGGCCGATCTGGGCGGCACCCTGGGCGATGCCGAGGATCGACGTCTCGTCGAGGAGGGTATCGAACACGCGCCCCGCCCCGAAGCGGCGCTGGAGGTCGTGGGTCACGTTGTAGACCCCGCCTTTGCGGGCCACGTCCTCGCCGAAGACGATGAGCTCCGAGCGGCGGGCCAGCTCGTCGGTGAGCGCGGCGTTCAGCTGCCCGGCGAGGGTCCGCGAGTTCGGGTTGGTCGCCGACTCGGGGAGGGCGTCGCCGAACAGCTCACGGCGACGTTCCTCGGGGAGGACTGGCTCCGCGGCGCGCGCGGCGACGCGATCGGGGTGATACGGCGCCATCGGCTCGACGACCTCCGCGGTCGTCATCAGCCGCGGCCGGTGGGTGGCCTCCTCGGCGGCGGCGGCCACCCGTTGGCGGGTGTCGCGCACCAGCGCCCGCAACCGATCGGCGGTGACGGCTCCTGCCTCGATCAGGCGCCGCGCGTTGCGCAGCAGCGGGTCGGCGGCTTCGATGGCGGCGATCTCGTTCAGCGGACGATAAACGTGCTCCGCGTCGCTCCCGCCATGGCCCCACAGGCGGACCGTCGGCAGGTGCAGGAAGCCTGGCTGCCTGGCATGGCGCACGAAATGGATCGCCTCCGAAGTGACCTCCCAGATCTCGTCCAGCTCGCCTTCGGCGCGCCAATAGCGCATGTGCGGTTGGTTGCCGAACGTCTCGGCGATCCAGCCCTCGGGGGTGGGCACGCTGATCCCCGTCCCGTTGTCCTCGCAGACGAAGAGGATCGGCATCGGGAGGCCGATGCGCGCGCCGTAGCGCGCCGTGTTGATGGCCGACAGGGCGGTGGCGTGGTTGACCGACGCGTCGCCGAACGAGCAGTAGACGACCGCATCGTCGGGCAGCTCGGTCGCGACCCCGAGGCGCCGGGCTCGCGCCAGTGAGAAGGCGACGCCCATCGCCTTCGGCAGGTGGCTGGCGATGGTCGAGGTCTGCGGGGGGACCCAGAGCGGCCGGCTGCCCCACACCTTGTGGCGCCCGCCCGCGATCGGCTCTTCGGCGGAGGCCACGATGCCGAGCAGCGCGTCGAAGACGGGAGTGGAGCCAGGGAGCCGGCGCGACCGGGCGAGCATGAAGCCGCCCGAGCGGTAGTGGAGGAAGGCAGGATCGGTGATCCGCAGCTGGGCGCCCAGCACGGCGTTGTTCTCGTGGCCGGCCGAGCCGATGGTGTAGAAGCTCCGGTCGCTCTTCTTCAGCTCACGCGCCGCAGCGTCGATCTCGCGGCTGGCCAGCTGGTCCTCCCAGAGCTCGACGGCCTTCCTGGTGGTGAGCGATCCCCCAGGGTGCAGCGGAGCTTCCGGGTCGAGCGCCGCGGGCGGCTGCGGATCGGCCATCGCCTGCTGGAGGAAGGCGTCCAGTGCGCCTAGCACGATGGGGACGCGATCGAAGGTCATGAGGCGTTCGCCATGATAGCCCGGTCCAGTAAGCGCACGGTAAGCGGCCGATAAGGCCTGCTGGCGTCTCCTCTGGAGAGCGGTGCCGGCTCGCCCTCGACCCCCGCGAGCGGCCGGCGCCGCCTCATCGAGAGGAGGAGCCAGTGCGCCTGCGATTCATCCGCGTCAGGACACACCCCGGTCACCCGGGAGACCGCGTCACGAACGGCAGCGGCTTCCCAATCACCCCGCGCTGATCAGCACGATTGCCGCGATGGCGAGGCCGACGCCGGCGATGCCGAGCGCGGGCAAGTGCTCCCGAAGAATGGCTCGAGCCAGGAGGAGGGTGACCAGCGGATAGATGCCGAATAGGGCCGCGGCGAGACCCACCGGAAGGCTGCCGCGGGCCACGACGAACAGCGCATTGCCGCCCACGTCGCAGATCCCGCTGACCACGACCAGGAGCCAGGCCTGGCGCACCGGCCCGAGGCTGCCTCGGATAGCAGCTACCGTCACCAGAACCGTCGTTCCGGCCACGCGACTCGTGACCAGGGCCCAGCTGCCACTGCCCTGCGCGGCCTGGTCGAGGAGGACCGCCCAGAGCCCGAACCCAAGGGAGGCGGCCAGCGCCATTCCGAGGGCCTGCCGCGAAGCCCGCTCGCGCGAGGCACCGCCGGCTGCCACGACGGCGGCCACGGCAGCCCCAACGCCGACCACCTGGAGGGCATGGATCGGGCTGCCAGCCACGTACACGCTGAACAGGAGCGGGATGGCCACGCTCCCCACCCCGGAGATCGAGGTGACGAGGCCCATCGCTCCCGCGGCCAGCCCGCGGAAAAGGGACGCGACGCCGAGCGCGCCGGCAACTCCGGCGGCCGCGCCGAGGAGGATGGAGCCGACCGCCGGCAGGGCCGGCCGCGTCACGACCGCGACGATCAACAGTGCCAGGCAGCCAACCAGCTGGGCGACGGCGGCGACGGCAAGTCCACCGGCACGACGCGACGCGAGCCCGCCGGCGAAGTCGCCCACGCCGAACGAGATCGCGGACGAGACCCCAAAGACAGTGCCGATGCCTGGGCCGCTGGACATGAGTCGCTCCTCGCGGCGTTGATCAGGCCTCAGAACGCGCCGCATGGCGGGCTGGTGGACGGGCCCCGGACTCTAGCAGGGCCGAACGGCGGGTTCGGCCGCGACGACGCGGAAATCGGCTTGACATCGTTGCTCGCGGCGCGGCAGAGTGCCGCAACCGAGCACGGTCCGCACCGAGCCGCCGGGCCTGCTGCCGGGCGGCCGACCATTCGTCCCGAGGAGCATGTGGCCGTCGAGCAGATGAGCTCTTCCCCGGAGCCCGCACCGCCCTTGGCGCCTGCGGCGGTCCCGGCCGCAGCGGCTGATCGTGGGGCCGCGAGCCCAGCGGTTCGTCTCGAGTCGGTTCGCAAGCAGTTCGGTGACACGGTGGCGGTCGCCGGGATTGACCTCGAGATCGGGGACGGCGAGTTCTTCTCGATGCTGGGTCCGTCTGGATCGGGGAAGACCACCACCCTGCGCATGATCGCCGGCTTCGAGCAGCCGACGTCGGGAAGGATCCTGCTCCACGGGCACGACGTTGTCGGCGTGCCGGCGTTCGATCGCGACGTGAACACGGTCTTCCAGGACTACGCGCTCTTCCCGCACATGAACGTCTCGCAGAACGTGGGCTACGCCCTAATGGTCCGTAAGGTTCCGCGCCCTGATCGAGAGCGACGGGTTTCCGATGCGCTGCGCATGGTCCGCCTCGATGGGTTCGAGGCGCGACGACCGTCCCAGCTCTCCGGCGGCCAGCGCCAGCGAGTGGCGCTCGCCCGGGCGCTCGTCAACCGGCCACGGGTTCTCCTCCTCGACGAGCCGCTCGGGGCGCTCGATCTCAAGCTCCGCGAGGAGATGCAGATC
>JALYLB010000035.1 GCA_030774475.1 Chloroflexota bacterium
CGACATGTTCCTGATCGTCTCGGTGGCGTCAGGCCTCGCGATTGCGGGCAGTGGCGCCCTCGTGTTCCACATCCCCATGGCGCTCGCGGCGTTCATCGCCGGCCTGGTTATCACCGAGAGTCATCACGCCCAGGAGGCGCGTCGCCGCCTGCTCCCCTTCCGCGACCTGTTCGCCGTCTTCTTCTTCGTGGTGATCGGGACGCTCATCGACCCGGCCAGGGTGCTGGATGGATGGCTCTGGCTCGCCGCGCTGCTCGCGATCCTGGTCGTCGGTAAGGTCGGGGTCGCGTATCTCCTCGCCCGATTGGCGAGGCTGGCGGCACGGCCGGCGCAACTGGCGGTCGGCCTCGGACAGATCGGGGAGTTCAGCTACGTGCTGGCATCGGTCGGCCTGGCTGCCGGCGCCATCGATCGGACGGTCTTCAGCGCCATGCTGGCCGCGGTCGCGATCTCGATCGCCGCCTCATCGGTCGCCGTCCGTTATGCGGTCCGAGGCCGGAGGGTGCCCCAACGCGTCACCGGATAACGAGCCATCACCTGTACGTGCACGTGCCGTTCTGCCGGCTGGTATGCGCGTACTGCGACTTCGTCACGGTCGCTGGGCACCGAGCAGATATCCCGCGCTACGTGGACGCCCTGCTCGCAGAGCTCGCCCTTCGGCCAGTGAGCGGCGATCTCGAGACGATCTCATTTGGGGGCGGCACTCCTTCGCTGCTGCCGGCGGAGGCGGTGAGGCGGGTGGTGACGGCCGCGAAAGGCCGATGGCGCAGCTCACCTCTGGAGGTCAGCCTCGAGGCCAATCCGTCGACCCGCGAGTCGCCCGACTGGTTCGCACTGCGAGCGGCCGGGGTCGACCGGATCTCACTGGGTGTCCAGTCGCTGGACGATCGCGACCTGGCGCAGCTGGCGCGCGGGCATTCGGCCGCGGAAGCGCGCTCAGCGTTCGAGGCGGCCCGAGCGGCAGGCTTCACGAACCTCAGCATCGACCTGATCTACGCCATCCCCGGCCAGACGCTGGGCCACTGGCGCGAGGGACTCCAGGCCGCCCTTAAGCTCGCGCCCGAGCACCTCTCGCTCTACGCCCTCCAGCTCGCCCTGGCGCCCGACGAGTGGGCCGCGCCGCCCCGGCCGGGCGCCCTGCGCTGGCGCCGGCGGATGGCCAGCCGCCAGGACGACGCCCTCGCCGTCGAGCAGTACCGGCTCGCCGAGGAGCTGCTGGCGGAGGCGGGTTATCGGCATTACGAGCTCAGCTCCTGGGCGCGCCCAGGGTTCGAGTCGCGTCACAACGCCGCTTACTGGACGCGGCGTCCGTATACCGGCATCGGCGCCGGGGCGCATTCGTACGATGGGGACGCGGTCCGATCCTGGAACGTGCGCGACCTTCAGCGCTACCTCGCCGGCATCGGAAACGGTGCGCGGCCGATGGCCGGCAAGGAGGAGCTCGATCCGCAGACGCGCAGCTTCGAAGCGATCGCCCTGGGGCTGCGCCGAATCGATGGCATCAGCCGACCGGCCTTCGCGGCGGAGTTCGGTTGCGACCCGGTCGAGGCGTATTCCGAGGCGGCGGCAAGCACCGTCGGAGCCGGGCTGCTCGAGATCGATGCGGCAGCAATGCGCCTCACGCCGGAGGGGCGTCTGCTGGCCAACGAGGTGCTGGTCGCATTCGTGCCGGACCGCCGCCGGGAGCCCGCCGCCGCTCGTTGAGGTCGCGTTGACATCGGTCCAAACCGATCGTTACCATAGGTTCCCAATCAGTTAGCACTCTCGGCATGGGAGTGCTAATGGCAATGGAGGAACCACGAGATCGAGCAGGCACCGCTCCACCGCGATCGGACGCTGGGCCGGCCGGCTCACGAGCTGACCGAGCGCCAGCGCACCGTGCTGCGCGCCGTGGTCGAGGACTACGTCCGAAACGCCGCCCCGGTCGGCTCCAAGGGCCTGGTGGCGCGTTGGAGCATTCCCGTCTCCTCCGCAACGATCCGCGGTGCCATGGCCGAGCTCGAGGCGATGGGGCTCCTCACCCACCCGCACACGAGCGCGGGCCGGGTGCCCTCCGACCTGGGCTACCGGACCTACGTCGAGACCCTGATGCGCGAGGCAGAGCTCGCCCAGGCGGATCGGCTCATGATCCGCCACCAGTTCAGCCAGGTACAGCTGACGAGCAACGAGTGGCTCCGACTCGCGGCCTCGATCCTGGCGACCAGCACCCGAAGCGCCTCGGTCGTCACCCCGGCGCGCGCGCGGCGAGCGCGCTTCGGGCACATCCAGCTGGTCCAGCTCGCTGACGGGTCGCGTCTCTGCGTCCTCGTCCTGGTGGACGGCAACGTTGTCCAGCGGCGCCTCGACCGGTCCTCGCTGGAGCGGCTGGCGCCGGACAGCGCCATCGGCCAGGCGGAGCTCGACAGCGCGGCCGCCACCCTCAATGGCGAGCTCGCCGGACTCTCCGCCCCGCAGGTCCGCCGCAGGCTGGGGAAGCTGCCAGCCGTCGTGGCGCACGTGGGGGAGGTCGTCGCGCAGCTGCTCGAGGACTCCGATGCGGTGGTGATCGAGGACGTGTTCACCGACGGGATCATGAACGTGCTGGCCCAGCCCGAGTTCGCGGAGGGCTCCAAGATTCGAGCCATCCTCGAGGTCCTGCAGCGGACCGACTTCCTCGAGCAGCTCGTGCCGGTAGTGACCAGGCATGGCGGGGTGCACGTGATCATCGGTCACGAGAATCCCAACGACGCGATGCAGGAGGTCAGCCTGGTCTTCGCGCCATACGGCGCGCCGGATCGGGCACTCGGCTTGCTGGGTGTGCTGGGGCCGACCAGGATGCCGTATCCCCGGGCGATCCCGACCGTCCGCTACCTGGCGACCCTGATGGACGAGCTGATCAACTCCCAGTACGGGGAGCACCATGACTGACGAGAAGACCAATGGCTGCCCGCGTACGCGGGGTGAGGAACGTGCCGACGCGGTCAAGACCCCGACTCGCAGCGAGCTCCAGGAGCAGATCGCCGACCTGGAGCGCACGCTCGAGGCAACGCGGGCCCAGTCGGATGAGTACCTGCGTTCCGCGCAGCGGGCGGCTGCCGACTACTCGAACTACCGGCGCCGCACCGACGAGGAGCGGAGGGCCGGCACGCAGCTGTCGAACGCGATCCTGCTGGCCAAGCTGCTGGCAGTGGCCGACGACTTCGACCGTGCGCTCGCGAGCGTCCCGGAGGACGTCCACGAGGGCTGGGTGGACGGCGTTCTGCTGGTCGAGCGCAAGCTGCGCACCCTCCTCGAGAGCGAAGGGATCACTCCCATCGAGGCGGTGGGAGAGCCGTTCGACCCGACCTTGCACGAAGCCGTCGTGCACGAGCCAACGACCGAGTACCCGGACAACACGGTGATCGGCGAAGTGCAGCGCGGGTACCGCCTGCACGACCGGGTTCTCCGCCCGGCGCTGGTGCGTGTCGCGAACAACCCGAAGCAGAACTGACAGAGGATCCAATGGGCAAGATCATCGGCATCGACCTGGGGACCACGAACTCGGTGGTCGCCGTTATCGAGGGCGGAGAGCCACAGGTCATCACCAACACCGAGGGCGGACGGATCACGCCATCGGTGGTGGCCTTCGCCAAGTCCGGAGAGCGCCTGGTCGGCCAGGTGGCAAAACGCCAGGCGATCACGAACCCGGAGAACACCGTCTTCTCCATCAAGCGTTTCATGGGGCGCCGCTACGACGACCCCGAGGTCCAGCGCAGCAAGGGCATCGTGCCCTACGAAGTGGAAAAGGACCCCAAGTCCGACGGCGTCGCCGTCAAGCTGGCCAACGGCAAGATCTTCACGCCGCCCGAGATCAGCGCGATGATCCTCCAGAAGCTCAAGGCCGATGCCGAGGCCTTCCTGGGGGAGAAGGTGACCGAGGCGGTCATCACCGTCCCGGCCTACTTCGACGACACCCAGCGCCAGGCGACGAAGGATGCGGGACGGATCGCGGGACTCGACGTCAAGCGGATCGTCAACGAGCCCACGGCATCGGCGCTGGCCTACGGCCTCGACAAGCAGAAGGAAGAGAAGATCGCCGTCTATGACCTCGGCGGCGGCACCTTCGACATCTCGATCCTGGAGTTGTCGGAGGGCGTCTTCGAGGTCCGATCGACCAACGGTGACACCCATCTGGGTGGCGACGACTTCGACCAGCGGGTCATCGAGTGGCTGATCGCCGAGTTCAAGAAGGACCAGGGAATCGACCTGTCGAAAGACCGGATCGCCCTCCAGCGGCTCAAGGAGGCCGCCGAGAAGGCGAAGATCGAGCTGTCGACCACGACCAGTACGGAGATCAACCTGCCGTTCATCTCCGCGGATGCCTCCGGTCCCAAGCACCTGGTGATGAACCTCACCCGGGCCAAGCTGGACGACCTGGTCGCCGACCTCATCAAGCGCACCGAGGAGCCGGTCCGCAAGGCGCTTGCGGACGCAAACCTGAAGCCCTCCGACATCGACGAGGTGATCCTGGTCGGCGGGATGACCCGGATGCCGGCGGTCGTCGACGACGTCAAGCGAATGTTCGACGGCAAGGAGCCGCACAAGGGCGTCAATCCTGACGAGGTGGTGGCCGTGGGCGCCGCCATCCAGGCCGGTGTCCTGGGCGGCGAGGTCAAGGACGTCCTCCTGCTGGACGTGACCCCGCTCTCACTCGGGATCGAGACGCTCGGTGGCGTGGCGACCCGGATGATCGCCCGCAACACGACCATCCCCACCAGCCACACGCAGATCTTCTCGACGGCGAGCGACAACCAGCCGTCGGTCGACATCGTCGTGCTCCAGGGCGAGCGCGAGATGGCCGGGGACAACAAGAAGCTGGCGACGTTCCGGTTGGACGGCATTCCACCGGCTCCGCGCGGCGTTCCCCAGATCGAGGTGACGTTCGACATCGACGCGAACGGCATCCTCAACGTGACCGCCAAGGACAAGGCGACCAACAAGGAGCAGAAGGTCACCATCACGGCCTCATCGATGCTCTCGAAGGACGACGTGGACCGGATGGTCCGCGAGGCCGCCGAGCACGCGGACGAGGACGCCAAGCGGCGACGCGAAGCGGACTCTCGCAACGAGGCCGATGCCCTGACCTTCCAGGCGGAGCGGCTCGTCAAGGACCTGGGCGACAAGATCCCAGAGGACGACCGCAAGGAGATCGAGTCGCGGGTCGCCGCGGTTCGTGAGGCCCTCAACGGGACCGATGCCGGCGTGATCGACTCGACCAAGCAGCAGCTCGCCGATGTGCTGCAGCGCGTCGGGACGCGCGCCTACGAGGCGTCGCCTGGCGGGGACGAGGATGGTGGGGATGGCGGCCCTGCTGGCGGCAACGGCGCAGCCCCTGAGGGCGGCGAGGGAGCCGCCGAGGAGGAGGGCGAGACCATCGAGGGCGAGTACAAGGAGGTCTGATCCTCCGCACGACCCGGGATGGGCCGGCAGGCCCGCCACCTCGGCTGGCGATGCAACAGCCTTCGGTGGACGGTCTGCCGGCCCTTTCCATTTCTGGGAGGGGCTCAGGTCTCCTTGGGAAAGGAGGCGGGGGCTCCTCGTCCGACCTGTTTGCATCCGATGGTGAGAGTTGTCGTAGAACCCATCCAGTTTTGCATCTAGCGAAACGAAACTCACCGTTAGCTCCGCTGCGCGCCGCCACCGGATGCAATACCCGAGGAGTTCGCAATCTCAACCGACCTGAGCTCCGACAACTGCCACCATCCGGTGCAACGCCGGCGCCCGTCAGTTAGGTAGTGGTCAGCTCCTCGTGACGCTTGTCAGACCTGCGGCTGGGTGCACATCGGGCAGCGCTTCGCGGTCAGCGGGATCTCGGATGCGCACTCGGTGCAGGTCTTGGTGGTGGGTGAGGGCGGGCCCTCCCGCCGCTGGCGGAGCTCCTCGAGCACGTTCATCGGCTTGACGACGAAGAAGAAGACGGCGACCCCGACGATGACGAAGGTGATCAGTGCGTTCAGGAAGAGGCCGTATTTGACGGTCGCCCTGCCCACGGCGAACGAGAGGCTCCGGAAGTCCGGCGTTCCGAAGACGCCGAGCAGAGGGGTCAGGATGTCGCTCGTGAGGCTCGAGACGACCGCGCCGAAGGCCGCGCCGATGACCACCGCCACCGCCAGGCCGACGACGTTCCCCCGCAGCAGGAAATCGCGGAACTCCCTGAGCATGCCTCCTCCTCACCCTGCCGGAACGCGCCGCCGCTGCCGAGTATAGGAAGGGAGCGCTCCTCGGTAGACTCATTGATGTGCGGCTCGCGACCTGGAACGTCAACTCGCTGAAGGCCCGCCTCGACCGTGTCCTCGCTTGGGCGGCCGCCATCCAGCCAGACATCTTCTGCTTCCAGGAGACCAAGCTCGCCGACGAGATGGTCCCGCTGCTCGCCTTCCGGGAGCTCGGCTACGAGGTCGCGCATCACGGGTTGGGGCAGTGGAACGGCGTGGGCATCGCATCCCGCGTCGGCCTCGAGGAGATCGCGGCGGGCCTGCCGAGCCACGACGGCTGGACCGATGACGGCGGGCGCTTCGTCTCCGCACGCTGTGGGGGCATCCGCGTGGCGAGCATCTACGTCCCAAACGGCCGAGTGGTCGGCTCGGAGTTCTACGAGCAGAAGCTCGACTGGCTGGATCGGCTCAACCTTTGGCTTATCGAGGCCTGCGACCCCAACGAGCCGATGGCGGTCTGCGGCGACTACAACGTGGCGCCCGAGGACATCGACGTCTGGGACTCGGCGGCGGTCCACGGCGCGACCCACGTCTCACCGCCCGAGCGAGCGGCCGTCGCCCGGATGCGGGAGTGGGGCCTGGTCGACGTCGTGCGCCGGTTCCATCCCGAGCCGGGCTTCTACTCGTGGTGGGACTATCGCGCGGGCAACTTCCACAAGAACTTCGGGATGCGCATCGACCACGTGTACGTGACGCGGCCGCTCGCCGAGCGCGCCATCGGGGCCGAGCGGGACCGCGACGCCCGCAAGCCGTCGACGTATCCGGGCATTCCGTCCGACCACGCCCCGCTGATCATCGACTTCGCCGAGTAGCGTCAGAGGCGCCGCAGGGCGCCAGCCAGGTCACGACCGGGTCGCGTTCGCGGCCAGGTGATCCGCTTGGCGCCAACGAAAGACTGATAGGCGGCCAGGGCCGCGGACAGTGCCGCCACGAAGGACGGCGTCGCCATCGGCGCGAAGTCAGGCTCGAACCAGATGCCCAGGATACGTAGCACGCGTTCCCTGCGCTCGTAGCGCGGCTCGATCCGGCCCACCATCCTGTCGCCGAACAGGATCGGCAGCACGTAGTACCCGTGCCGGCGCTTCGCCTGCGGCACGTAGACCTCCCACACATAGTCGAAGCCGAACAGCTCGCGCAGCAGCCGGCGGTCCCAGACGAGCGGATCGAGCGGCGCGAGGAAGGTCACCGATGGCGGGGCATCGCTTGGATCCGCGGCAGCCTCGAGGACGGGCTCCTCCTCACTCAGGATGTATCGGGCCTGCTTGAGCCCTTCGACCTGCACCGGCAGCAGCGTTCCGGCATCCACCAGCTCCGCGGTGTGGCGCGCGCGCTGCGGCGCCTTCCCGAGGCCCAGGATGATCTCCGCCTGCGGTGACGTGCTGAGCAGGCCGACGGCGCGGTAGCGGCTCAGGAGCCGATAGCGCAAGGACTCCTCCTCGGATGCGCGGGTCGCCAGCAGCTCGCTCGGCACGAGGCGCTCGATCAGGTCGTAGTAGCGGCGATTGCCGTCGCGCCGGGCGATGCCCAGGCGCCCGGTCACGAACAGCGCTTCCATCACCGCGCGCCCGGCCGAGGTGGGTGCCCACCACCAATCGACCGCATGGTTGTGCTCGCGGAAGGCCCCGGTCGTAAGCGGCCCGTCCCGCCTGATCTGCTCGACGATCGCCTCGGCCACCGCCGCCTGGTCGCGGAGGATCGTCAGCCGGTAATGCCCTCCGAATCGCTCCCAGATCTGGGAGTAGTGCGGCAGCTCGCCGATCGGCAGGAGGTTGAGGCTCTTGTTGTAGAGCTCGATGAGTCGCCGATCGCGCGGGTCCCCATCGGGCGGGCCATACAGCCAGCGCTCGCACCACTCGCGGCGGTAGCCCGCGATCCTGGCATGCAGCGTCAAGTCGTGGCTGCGAGCCCCCGGGACCTCGAGCGGGTCGAATTGGAGCAGGGCCAGGCGATCGACGACCCGGAGCACCGAATCCGGTTCGGACGGCAGCGCGCGGGGTGGGTCGAGGAGGTGACGCGCGACCAGGAAACGGCGCGCCTGGTCGGCGGAGATGGCGAGGGCGGCTGGCATCGGCTTCGCGATGGTAGCTGACGAATCTTGTCAGCTACCGGCAGCAATCGGCCGAGACCTTGACATGCCCCCGGCGACCCGCACACTCCGCGCATGACCTCCAGAGTCCCTCCTCCGCCGCTCCCGCGTTTGGCTGCCGAGGGCGACGATACCGATGCCGCCACGCGGCGCAGTCACCAATTGCAGATCCTCGCCACCGAGCATTGGGGCCTGCTCGCGACCCGATCGCTCTCGTGGACCGAGTCGTTCAGCCGGGCGAGCATGTTCCTGACCCTCCTGTCAGGTGCCATCGTGGCGCTCGCCTTCGTCGCGCAGGCGACGTCGTTCAGCGGCCCCTTCCAGACGTTCGCGCTCCTCCTCCTTCCACTGGTCTTCATCGTCGGGTGGACGACATTCGTGCGCCTCCTCGAGGTGAACAACGAGGACGCGTACTGGGTGACGGGGATGAATCGGCTGCGAAAGGCATACGTCGAGCTGGAGCCCGACCTCGAGCCGTATTTCGTGACCGGAACGACCGATGACGCCGAGGGCATGCGACGGACCTACGCCGCCCACGGCGGCGGCATCGGTCTCCACGTGTTGATCACCGTGCCGGCGACGGTCGCGTTCGTGAATTCGGCGCTGCTCGCGGTCTTCGTCGCGATCGTGGCCAACGAGTGGATGGGGATGGACGTGGCCATCAGCGGGCCGATCCTCGGTGGGATCGCGTTCCTCGTCGGCGTCGCGGCGCACATCGCCTTTGGCTACCGCGGGGCGATGCAGTTCGAACGCCGCCGCCTGGTCTCCACCCCGGCCCACTTCACGGAGCGCGAGGAGCGAGCGGTGCACCGGCATGACTAGTGCGGCGTCGTTGTCTCGTCCCTGAATCGGCTCAGTACCTCTTGGCACTCTGAACGGCAGAGTGCCAGTCGGTATAATCGCCCCCGCCATGGCGATCAAGCGCGACTACTACGAAGTGCTCGGGGTCGAGCGCGGCGCCTCCGACGAGGAGATCAAGCGCGCGTTTCGCCGCGCCGCGCAGCGCCATCACCCGGACGTGGACGCCAGCGAAGGTGCGGAGCTGCGCTTCAAGGAGCTCAACGAGGCCTACCGGGTGCTGTCCGACCGCCAGCGACGACAGGCGTACGACATGTTCGGCCACGCCGGGGTCGACGGGGCCAGCGCTGGAGGATTCGAGGGGTTCGGCGGAGGATTCGGTCCATTCGGCGACATCTTCGATGCGTTCTTCGGGGGATCGCCGGCAGGGACCCGCGGGCGCCGGCGGGTGCAGGCCGGTGCCGACCTGCGATACGACCTGGGCATCGAGTTCGCGGAGGCGGTCTTTGGCGTAACGAGGGAGATCCACTTTCCGACCCTCGTCCGCTGCCCGGTCTGCGACGGGACCGGCGGCGAGCCGGGCAGCGAGCCGCAGACATGCCCCGAGTGCAACGGCAGCGGCGAGAAGCGACGTGTGGCGCAGACGATCCTGGGCCAGATGGTGAACATCGTCCCGTGCCCACGCTGCGGCGGGGAGGGCAGGATCGTCTCCTCGCCCTGCCACGAATGCCGGGGCGATGGACGCGTGCGGCAGGAGCGCTCGCTGCAGGTCGAGGTCCCGGCGGGGATCGACGCCGGGCAGCGCATCGCGATCGAGGGTCAGGGCGAGGCGGGGCCGCGCGGCGGCCCGGCCGGAGACCTCTATGTCGTCATCTCGGTTCGCGAGGATCCGCGGCTTGCCCGCCACGGCACCGAGCTGTACACCGAGGTACCGATCACCTTCGCCCAGGCCGCACTCGGCGCCACCTTGTCGGTGCCGACCGTCGAAGGATCTGAGGAGATCACGCTCCCGGCGGGAACGCAGAGCGGCCACGAGATCCGGCTGCGCGGCAAGGGGGTACCGCGATTGCGGGGAGCGGGGCGCGGCGACCTGCACGCGATCGTCAACGTCGTCGTCCCCATCAAGCTCTCGCGCCGCGAGCGTGAGCTGCTCCGCGAGCTCGGCGAGGTCAGCGGCCCAGCCGTCCCTCCCAAAGGCTCACCCACGATCGTCGACCGCATTCGCGACCTGTTCGACTGACCGATGTCGCGCTTGGAGCCGACGCCGCACGAGCCGATGGCGCGCGCATGCGCTGGCTCGAACTGACCGTCGAGGTCGATGTCGAGGCGGTCGAGGCCGTCTCCGAGATCTTCGGCCGGCTGGGCAGGGGCGCGGCAGTCCGGCCGACGCGCCTGGTGAGCGATCCCGACGACGAGCTCTCGCTGCGCGAGGACCCGAGCGCGCCGTACCTGGTCACGGTCCACGTCCCCGACGACGTCGATGCGCCGGCCGCCATCGACACCACCGAGCGGGCCCTCTGGCATCTGCAGGCGTTCGGGCTTCGCCCGGTCGGCGGCCTGACCGTCACGCCGGTCGACGACACCGACTGGACCGAGGCCTGGAAGGCCGATTACCGACCGCAGCGGATCGGGCGGATCGTCATCGTTCCCTCCTGGCTCGAGGAGCCGATCGGCCCCGACGAAGTGGCGATCCGCCTGGACCCGGGGATGGCCTTCGGAACAGGGCTGCATCCCACCACCCGGGGCTGTCTCATGCTGCTACAGCGCCTCGATCCCGTGCCCGTGCGGGTGCTCGACGTGGGGTCGGGCTCGGGAATCCTGGGGATCGCCGCGCTGCTCCTGGGAGCGGAACAGGTCGAGGCCCTCGACACCGATCCACTCGCCGTCGATGCCACCAGCGCCAACGCGGCCGCGAACGGCCTCGCTGACCGGATCGTTGTCCGGCGAGGAACGGTCCCCGCGGCGCCAGGGCCGGGCGGCCGTCACGGGCTCATCCTTGCCAACCTGGTCGCCGGGCTGCTCATCGAGCTGGCCCGCGGGCTTGCCGGTCACGCAGAAGCTGGGGGGACACTTCTCGCCTCGGGGATCATCGAACCACGAGCGGCCAGACGTTGGCGTCGCTGACGGCTGCGGGCTTCGAGCAGGTCGATCGCCTCGACGACGGGGAGTGGGTCTCGCTGCGGATGGAGCGGCGCCGGTGACCACGCACCGATTCTTCGTCCCGCCCGAGGCGTTGGCAGGAGACACCTTTCCCGTCCCGCCGTCGATCGCCCACCAGGTCACCCGCGTCCTGCGGCTCGGCGACGGGCAGGAGCTGGTCCTCCTCGACGGGCTGGGCGGCCAGGCGCGCTGCCGGCTGGAGGGATCGGCGACCCGCCTGCGTGTCGTTGAGCGCGGTCACGCGGCCGGGGAGCCACGCCATCGGCTCACCATCTGGCAGGCGCTGTTGAAGGGCGACGGCCTGGAGCGGGTCATCCAGCAGGGGACCGAGCTGGGTGTGGCGCGCTTTCGCCTCCTCCTCACCAGCCGGTGCGTCGTCCGCGAGCTCTCGCCGCGACGGGTGGATCGACTGCGTGCCATCGCTCGCGAGTCCGCCGAGCAATCGGAGCGCGGCATCGTCCCCGATGTCGAGGGGCCGTTCGCCCTTGCCGTGGCCTCGCATCCGGGCGCCGTGCTCCTGTTCGAACGCATGACGCCAGGCGGCGCTCGTCTGGGTGCGCTGAAGCCGCCAGACGAGCTGATCGTCGGGCCTGAGGGAGGGTTCGACCCCGCCGAAGTGGCCGCCGCCGATGAGGCCGGGGTCCGCATCGCCGGCCTGGGCCCCAGGATCCTGCGCTCCGAATCGGTGGCGATCGCCGCGGCGGCGGTGGTCTTGTCCGGTACCGGCGACTTCGCATAGCCTGTCCGCCATGGCCGATGACCTGCAGCGGGATCCGAACTGCCTCTTCTGCCGGATCGTGGCCGGCGAGGTCCCGTCCGACCGCGTCTTCGAGGACGGGCAGGTGATCGTCTTTCGCGACATCGCGCCGCGCGCTCCGACCCACGTGCTGGCCATCTCGAGGCGGCATCTCTCGTCGATCCACGCCCTGACCGATACCGCCGAGGATCGGGCTCTGCTCGCCGCCCTGTTCGCCGCGCTGCGGCGGGTCGCCGACCAGGCAGGGCTGGAAAACGGCTACCGCGTCGTGACCAATGTCGGGCCAGCGGCCGGCCAGTCGGTCCCGCACCTACATCTGCATCTGCTCGGCGGGCGCTCCATGGCCTGGCCGCCCGGCTGAGGCCGCGCAGGCAGTCTCCGGCTACTCGCTCGCACGAGGTTGACCCGGAGCGCACAATTCGTTGACCAGCAGACCTCTCGGGCCAAGGCCCGGGTGTGTCCTGCGACCAGGCCTCCAGGCCGGGCTGAAAGAGGAGCGAGATGAGCCACCACGAGAAGAAAGAAGAGTCAGAGGCGAGCCACGGGTTTGCAGAGGGACAGGCGTCCGAGGACGAGGCGACGCCAGTTCCCCATCGCGGTGATTTCGCTGAGGGGCAGGAAAAGGACGACCACGAGTCATCCGACCTGCGTCGCGGCGACTTCGCAGAGGGCGAGGAAGAGCTCGACCACACGCACGCGAGCCCGCTCCACGGCGACTACGCGCGGGGCCAGGAGGAAAAGCCCCGCTGATAACGGGCTACTGTGGAGTTCGGAGCGGCCATCGCTCGGCGCTGGCTTGAGCTCAGCGTCGAGCGGGTCACGCTCCATGCCGCCGAGCTGACCGCGCTGGACGCCGCCATCGGGGATGGTGACCACGGAATCAATCTTCAGCGCGGGTTCGCGGCCATCGAGACACACCTCGCCGCCCACCCGCCAGCCGACCCCCAAACCTCGGCAGCAACCCTGCTCCGTCTCGCGGGGGCGACCCTCGTGTCCACCGTGGGCGGAGCATCAGGGCCCCTCTACGGAACCTTCTTCATGGAGCTTGCCGCCGGACTCGACGGCGACGGTCAGCTCATGCCCGTGCCATCGGGCACTGCCCTCCAGGCTGCCGTTGCGGCGGTCGCCCGTCGTGGGCGGTCGCAGCGCGGAGAGAAGACGATGCTCGACGCGCTGGGTCCCGCGGCTGACGCGTGGCGCGAGGCGGCCGCGGCCGGCGACTCATTGCGCGCCTGTGCCGACGCGGCGCAGCACGCCGCGGACAGCGGACGCGCGGCGACCGGTCCGCTCGTGGCCACCAAGGGTCGAGCGAGCTACCTCGGAGAGCGGTCGCGCGGGCACATCGACCCGGGCGCCACATCGGCGACGATGCTCATCGGCGCTCTCGCCGATGCCATCGCTCAGGTTGGCGAGGCCGATGGCGTCAGCCGGTAGCCCAGGCCGTATTCGGCAGTGATGTACTGCTCGTTGGGGAGGGCGTGGAGCAGCTTTCCGCGCAGGCCATGGATGGCCGTCCTCAAGAGTTGGAGCTCGGATCGGTAGTCAGCTCCCCAAGCCGCCCGGAGGAGCTGGTCATGACGGACCAGGTGGCCCGGGTGCTCGGCCAGGCAGCTGAGGAGGCGGAACTCGGTCGGGGTGAGGGCAAGCTCATGTCCTGCCAGCCACGCCCGGTGCGCCTCCGGGTCGATGGTCAGCTCGCGGTGGCGCAGAGAGGCGGTCGTCCGATGGTGCGTGGCATTTGAGCGGCGCAGCGCGGCGTCGACGCGCGCCATCAGCTCCCGGAAGCTGAACGGCTTGACGATGTAGTCGTCGGCGCCGAGATCCAGGCCCCGCACCCTATCGCCCTCGCTGCCCCTCGCCGAGACGATCACGATCGGGACGTCGCTCACCTCTCGGATCCGCTCGCAGATCGCCCAGCCGTCCAGCCCGGGCAGGGCGACGTCGAGGGTCACCAGGTCGGGCCGCAGCTCCCACAGCAGCCGCATCGCCTCCGGGCCCGATGAGGCGACCGCGGTCTCGCGCCCGGAGCGCTGCATCCAGAGCTCGATGAGTGCTGCGAACTCGGCCTCGTCTTCGACGATGAGCACGCGCTCGGTCACGTGGTCTCCCCCTCGGCTGGGCGGGGATGACCGATCGGCAGGCGCATGACGGCCCTCGTGCCGCCCCCCGGCGCGGGCTCGAGGAGGAGTTGGCCGCCGTGCGCCTCGACGATGCGGCGGCTGATGCTGAGGCCAAGCCCATAGCCGGAGATGGTCGACTCGCGAAAGCTCCGGCCGCGATGGAATTGCTCGAAGACCAGCTCGCGCTCCTCGGTCGGCACGCCTCCCCCCTCGTCCTCGACGGTGACCACGACCATCCCGGCGCCGCTGGTGGCGTGGACGTGGATCCGGCCAGTGGGTGGCCCGTACTTACTCGCGTTGTCGAGGAGGTTGTCGAGGACCTGGCGAATCCGGGTGGCGTCGAGGTCCATCACTGGCAGATGCCCGTCGGGTTCAACAACGACCTCGATCATTGGGTGTCGCTGATGCAGGTCGTCTGCGGCGGCCCGGAGGAGCTCGGGAAGTGGCGTCGGGGAACGCTCGATGACGAGCTGTCCGATCGCGAGCTGGGTGACGTCGAGCGTCTGGCGGACGAGCGTCGAGAGGCGTTCGGTCGTCTCGTCGATGCGCTCGAGGTAGCGGTGCGCGGTGCGCTCGTCGAGATCGAGGTTGAGCAGTGTGTCGACGTAGCCCTTGATCAGGGCAAGTGGCGTCCGCAGCTCGTGGCTCACCGTGGCGATGAACCCGCGGCGCAGCTCCTGGAGGTGCGCCATCTGGGTCGTGTCACGCAGGATAGCGACCGCCATTGCCGACCCGCCCGCGGAGCGCGATGCCAGCGCGTAGCTGCCGACGACGTGGACCGGGTCCGGGACGCCAACGCCGAACGTACGCTCCAGGCCGCTGATGGGTTCACCGGTGGCGATGACGTGCGCAAACGGGCACCCGTCCTGGCAGGGACCCGGCGCCGGTCCCGTAGTGCACGCCAAGACATCCTCACAGGTCCGCCCAACAGCGGTCCGCGGGTCCACCCCCAGCAACGCTCCCGCCGCCTCGTTGACACGGACCACGCGCCGGTGCTCGTCGATCAGCACGATCGCGTCACTGGCCCCCTCGAAGACGGCACCGAGCTCTGCCCGCTCGAGCTCGAGCGCCTCGCGGAGTTGAGCTCCGCGCAAGGCGACGGCCAGCTCGTGACGGACGTGGGTCAGGAATCGGACCCCGTCGGGTTCGAGTGCCCGCCCACCCCGCCGTTGGAGTGCCAGCACCCCCACACGCCGGTTGCCGTCATCGAGGAGGACGCGGGCGGACGCGGGGTGGTCGACGGGGGCGAGGGATGGCACCTCATCGCCGCGCTGGGCGGCAAGCACCGGGCGGTCCGAACGGCGGTCGTAGATCCACAGCGCGCCGCCATCGGCGCCGCACAGGTGCATGAGCTCGTCGAGGATCGCGCCAGCGAGCGACGCCGGCGCCTCGTGCGAGGCGAGGATCTGGCTGAGCTGGTATTGGGCGAAGACGGTGTCGGCCGCGACCTGCGCCTCGCGGAAGATGCGCTCGTTCTCGGCGAGCAGGCGGCTGACCTCCGCAGGTGCGGCGCCCTCCTCAGTCGACACGCACGCCCTTTGCCGCAATGGCCCTAAGGAGCAGGAGGCATGATGCCGCCCCCGGATCCCGATGGCCGCGGGATCGTTCGCCGAGCCGCAGGGCCAGGCCGCGCCTGGCGATCAAGGCCGTGGTGGTGCGCATTCCGCGTGCGCCGGCTTGGACCATCTCGCGCAGGGCCGTCGCCTCGTCAGCACCGCGATCGGCGGCCGCGCGGAGCGCGAGCGCCGCGGGGGCGAGTGTGTCGTAGATGGTCTTGTCACCCACCCGGCAATGGCCGCGACGCGCCAGACCCGCCGCCGCCGCGCTGACAATGATCGCCAGGGATGCGGTGCGGTCGTCCCCGTTCAGCTTTCCCGCCGCGAATCCAGCCTCGGCGAAGGCCGCTCCGTACAGCGGGCCGGAGGCGCCACCCACGTTCGCCACCAGCGACGCGCCAACCGATCGCAGGAGCGTGGGCAGGTCGTCGGCCGACTCGCCAGCGGAGTGAGGTGAAATCTGCTCGAGCACCGCAGCGAACCCTGTCACCAGGTTATCGCCGTGGTCTCCGTCCCCGAGCGCCTCGTCGAGGCGGGTGAGAGCAGCGGCGTGCCGTTGAATGATCCGACTGCAGCGTCGGAGATACTCGCGAGCCGCGTCCGCGTCGAGTGGTGAGCGGGGCGCGGTGGTCGGGAACGCGGCCTCAGCGGCCAGGGTTGCGTGTCCCACGTGCGTGTCGCATAGACCTCCGAGTGTAGCCAGCCAGCGCTGGCGGGGACAGGGGTCGGAACGGCCGAAATTCGCGATGACCTGCGCATGGGATTCTTACGGGATCCTCATTATCCACGCCTACGATCCCCGCCGTGGTCAGCCTCGTGCTGGTGGCGCACAGCAGTCCGCTCCTCGAGGCCTTGCGGCAGATGATCGATGACAGCGTTGGGCGTGCCCCGACGGTCGAGGTCGCGGGCGGCACTGATGACGGGCGTTTCGGCACGAGCCTTCGCCGGGTGCGCGAAGCGCTCACGGCGGCTGACGGACCCGACGGCACGATCGTCGTCTATGACTCGGGGAGCGCCTGGTTGACGATCAGCTTCGCGATGGACGCGCTGTCACCGGCCCAGCGCGCCCGCGTGGTCGTCAGCGACGCCCCCCTGGTGGAGGGCGCACTGGTAGCAGCCGCGCGAGCGGGCCAGAACGCGCCACTCGCAGAGGTCGTTGACGCTGCCTCGCGAGCCCTCGAGACAGAGAAGCGGCCGATCGACGAGTCGCCCGACGAGGCGCTGTCGGGCACCGGTACCGACTGAGCCGGAAGGAGGTCAGCGGAGGAGAGCGAGGCGCATCGCCCGGCAGGCAGCCGATGGTCCCGCCGGGTCGGGAGGGGATTCGTCCGGATTGTCGTTCAGCTAAGGAGAGCATTTCATGGAGAGGTTCCTTGCCGAGGTCTTCGGCACCGGCGCACTGATCGTGTTGGGTGACGGCGTCGTCGCCGGCGTCCTTCTCGCACGGTCCAAGGCGCAGAACGCAGGCTGGATCGTCATCACCTTCGGGTGGGGACTCGCCGTGATGACCGGCATCTACATCGCCGGGCCCGTGAGCGGCGCTCATCTCAACCCGGCGGTGACCCTGGGCTTGGCCGTGATCGGCAAGACGCCGTGGGACCAGGTTCCGACCTACATTGCCGGTGAGTTTGTTGGCGCCTTCCTGGGCGCCGTCATCGTCTACCTCGCCTATCTGCCGCACTGGGAGATCACCGACGATCCGGGCCTCAAGCTCGCCGTCTTCTCGACCGGTCCGGCGGTCCGCAACCCGGTGGCCAACCTGATCACCGAGATCATTGGCACCTTCATGCTGCTGTTCGGCATTCTCGCCATCATCAGCGGCAGCGGGATCGGGAGTGGCGTCGGCGCCCTGATCATCGGCCTCCTCATCGTCGGCATCGGCCTCTCACTCGGTGGGCCGACCGGATATGCGATCAACCCGGCTCGCGACCTTGGTCCGCGGATCGCGCATTTCCTGCTGCCGATCCCCGGCAAGGGCGGCTCGGACTGGGAGTACTCCTGGATCCCGGTCGTCGGCCCGATCATCGGGGGCATCCTGGGGGCACTGGCCTACCAGGCCCTCTTCACCAATTTCGCTCTGAAGATCGCGGCATAACGATATGAAGAAGCTGATCAACGACCCGGCGAAGGTCGTCGACGAAGCCCTCGCCGGGATGGCCGCGGCGCATGGCGACTTGATCCGCGTGATCGAGCCCAACGTGGTGGTCCGCAAGGACGCGCCGCGTTCGGGCAAGGTCGGGATCCTCAGCGGCGGCGGGTCAGGGCACGAGCCGATGCACGGCGGCTTCGTGGGGATGGGCATGCTGGATGCCGCCTGCCCGGGCGCCGTTTTCACCTCGCCGGTCCCGGACCAGATGCTGGCCGCCACCAAGGCGGTCGACGGCGGAGCCGGGGTCCTGCACATCGTGAAGAACTACACCGGCGACATCATGAACTTCGAGATCGCCGCTGAGTTGGCGGCGGCCGATGGGGTCGAGGTCGCCAGCGTCGTCATCGCGGACGACGTCGCCGTCCAGGACTCGCTCTACACCGCGGGACGTCGCGGGGTGGGCGGCACGGTGCTCGCCGAGAAGATCGTCGGGGCTGCTGCCGAGGCGGGTCAGGATCTGGCGTCGGTCAAGGCGCTCTGCGAACGCGTGCAGGCCAACGTCCGATCCATGGGCATGGCCCTCACCAGCTGTACCGTTCCAGCCGCCGGAAAGCCGACCTTCGAGATCGGCGACGACGAGATGGAGATCGGGGTTGGGATTCACGGCGAGCCCGGCCGGGAGCGCAGGAAGCTTGCGCCCGCGGACGAGATCACCGAGACCCTGCTGACCGCGGTCCTTGACGACCTGCCGTTCAAGTCCGGGGACCACGTCCTGGCCTTCGTGAACGGGATGGGTGGTACACCGCTCATCGAGCTGTACGTCGTGTACAACAAGGTCGCGCAGATGTGCAAGGACAGGGGCCTCTCGATCGAGAGGAACCTGATCGGCAGCTACATCACCTCGCTCGAGATGGCGGGCTGCTCGATCACCGTGCTGAAGCTCGACGATGAGATGACGCGGCTCTGGGATGCACCAGTGCACACCCCCGCGCTGCGTTGGGGCGTCTGATCGAGCGATGAGCGAGATCGCGTCCGAGGACCTGGTTCGGTTCCTGGAGCTCTTCGCCCAGCGCATCGCCGAGCGTAAGGTCGAGCTGACCGACCTCGACTCGCAGATCGGTGATGCCGATCACGGCATCAACATGGACCGCGGCTTCTCCGCCGTGGTTGCAAAGCTGCCAGATCTGCGTGACAGCGACCTGGGGGCGATCGCCAAGGCGGTCGGGATGACGCTCATCTCGACCGTCGGCGGCGCCTCCGGACCACTCTACGGGACGTTCTTTCTCCGACTCGGAACCTCGTTCGGCGACCGCCGCACGATCTCCGATTCGGAGCTTGCCGCTGCGATTCGTGCTGGCCTGGAGGGAGTCAAACAGCGAGGTCACGCGGAGCTCGACGACAAGACCATGGTGGACGCCATGACCCCGGCCGTGGAGGCGCTGGAGTCTCGTGCCGGGGATGGAGACCTGGGCACCGCCCTCACGGTGGCCGCCGAGGCGGCCGCGTTTGGACGCGACCGGGTAACACCGCTCGTGGCGAGGAAGGGACGAGCCAGCTATCTCGGGGAACGCTCGGCGAACCACCAGGATCCGGGCGCGACCTCGACAACGATCCTCTTCGAGGCGCTCCGCGACGCCCTCGCGTCCGTGCCATAGGGCCGGGCTGCCGCGTCCGCCCCGATCGTCCGAAGAAACGAAGAGTTGAGGAAGCACATGGCGAACTACGTAGGAGCGCTCGACCAGGGGACCACCAGCACGCGCTTCATGATCTTCGACCACGCCGGTGCCGTGGTCGGGGTCGACCAGAAGGAACATGAGCAGATCTACCCCAAGCCCGGGTGGGTCGAGCACGATCCCCTGGAGATCTGGGCCCGCGCGACCGATGTCATCGACGGGGGCCTGAGTAAAGCCAACCTCAAGGCCAGCGATCTCGCGGCGGTGGGCATCACCAACCAGCGTGAGACGGCAGTGGTCTGGGACCGCCGGACCGGCAAACCGGTCTACAACGCCCTCGTGTGGCAGGACACCCGCACCCAGGACATCGTGAACGCCCTCTCCGCCGATGGCGGCCAGGACCGATTCCGAGCCAAGACCGGGCTGCCACTGGCGACCTACTTCTCCGGTACCAAGGTGAAGTGGGTCCTCGATAACGTCGACGGGGCACGCGCCTCCGCGGATGCGGGCAACCTCGCCTTCGGCAACATCGACAGCTGGTGCATCTGGAACCTTACCGGCGGCACCGATGGCGGCCGCCACGTCACCGACGTGTCGAACGCGAGCCGCACGATGCTCATGAACCTGGCGACCCTCGACTGGGACGAGGAGCAGCTCAAGGCGTTCGGCATTCCGCGCTCGATGCTGCCCGAGATCCGACCCTCGTCGGAGGTCTACGGTGAGGCCAAGGGAACTCTCGCAGGGATCCCCGTTGCCGGCGACCTGGGCGACCAGCAGGCGGCGACCTTCGGCCAGGCAGCCTATGACGTCGGCGATGCCAAGAACACGTATGGCACCGGCAACTTCATGCTGCTGAACACCGGGACCGAGCTCGTCGCCTCGAAGAGCGGCCTGCTGACGACGGTCGGCTGGAAGCTCGGTGATGCTCCGGCGGTGTACTGCCTCGAGGGAGCGATCGCCATCACCGGCGCCCTGGTGCAGTGGCTGCGCGACAACCTGGGTCTGATCAAGACCTCGGCGGAGGTCGAGGACCTGGCCAAGACCGTCGACGACAACGGCGGGATGTACTTCGTGCCGGCCTTCTCCGGGCTCTTCGCGCCGTACTGGCGTGGCGACGCCCGCGGCGCCATGGTGGGCATGACCCGGTACATCAACAAGGGCCACGTTGCCCGGGCTACACTCGAGGCGACGGCCTGGCAGACCCGCGAGGTGCTCGACGCCATGGAGAAGGACTCCGGCGTCAAGCTCAAGGAGCTGAAGGTCGACGGCGGCATGGTCTACAACGACCTGCTGATGCAGACCCAGGCAGACACCCTCGGTGTGCCGGTCATCCGGCCCAAGGTCGCTGAGACGACCGCGCTTGGCGCGGCCTACGCGGCCGGCCTGGCGGTCGGGTTCTGGGGCTCATACGAGGACTTGCGCCAGAATTGGGGCAAGGACAAGGAATGGACCCCGAAGATGGATCCCAAGGATCGCGAGCGCGAATACGCCCAGTGGAAGAAGGCGGTCACGCGGACGTTCGACTGGGTGGAGGGCTGACCGTCACCGCGTGACGCTCTGACCCAGGCGCAATGGCGGC
>JALYLB010000036.1 GCA_030774475.1 Chloroflexota bacterium
CGCGGTCAGCGGGCATTTCCTTCGTCGGCCCGTCTTGTCCGATGGAGCTCCACGACCCGGTGATAGACGGCGAGGTAGTCGTCCACCATCCGGTTGGAGTCGAAGCGATGCTCGACCGACGTGCGCATCGCCATCCTGTCCATACCGTCCGATGCGTGGACCGCTACGACCGCTTCGGCGAGGGAGCTGACCAGGAAGCCGTTCTCACCATCGCGGACGATCTCGGACATCGATCCGCGCGAGCGGGCGATCACCGGCGTTCCGCAAGCCATCGCCTCGACAACGCTAAAGCCGAACGGCTCGTCGAAGTTGACGAGGTGCAAGAGCGCCCGTGCCCCGGCGAGCAGGTCGCCGCGGCGGTCGGGACCCACCGGGCCGATGTACCTGACCCGCTCTCCGTCGACCCGGGGCTCCACGAACCGCTCGAAGTAATCATGGTCCTGGATGATCCCGGCGATGATCAGCCGCATGCCAGCCTGTTTGGCCACCTCGATCGCCTCGGCGGTCCCCTTCTCAGGATGGATCCTCCCGAAGAAAAGCAAGTAGTCGCCCGGCCCCGGCCCCACCTCAAACTCCTGCATGTCGATGCCATGGTGAATCGTGGCCACGTAGTCGAGCTTCTCGTGCCGGTCTGCGTCGCTGATCGCCACGTAGTACCCGCGCGGGTTGTACTTCTCGAAGACAGGCACGATCCGCTCAGACGAGAATCCGTGAATGGTGGTGACGACCGGCGTGTTGACCAGGCCGCTGTAGGTGAGCGGCAAGAAGTCGAAGCTGTTGTGGATTACATCGAACTCTTCGGCTCGCTCGAACACCGCCGAGATATGAAGGCCCTCCCAGACCTTCGGGTCCAACTCTGGATCTTCGGAGTATCCCGTCGGGGCGGTCCCCACCAAGCGCGCCCCGGTTACCGAGTCGGCCGTGGCAAACAGGGTGACGTCGACTCCCCGGCTGACCAGCCCCTCGGTCAGGAGGGACACGAACTGCTCCCATGGCCCGTAGTGACGCGGGGGCACCCGCCATGAGATCGGGGCAAGCATCCCCACCCGGAGCTGGTTGGCCACGAGGGCCGGAGACGACATCACACAGCGAGGGTAGCTCCCGCCCTCCACCGACAGGATGCGGCCGCCGCGGCGCTCAGACGACGTCGACGTCGCGCCGACGGCGTTCGCCGCCGCTCGTGCGTTGCACGTCGACGGCCGCATCGAGGCATCCTGCCCGGACTGCGGCGAGCCGATCGCGGTCGAGGTACGGGACGAGCAGCCCGACGGCGAGAGCCTGCTCTTCCACTGCCTGGTGCCTGCTGAGCAAGCCGGCCGTGGAAGCCCGATGCTACCGTCTCACGAGGAGTGGCGCGCGAGCCAGTTCAGGAGCGCGGAGAGGCTCGCGGTCGCCACGCACACCGAGGTGTCAGCAGCGCCGTAGTAGACGAGCAGCGTGTCGTCGTCGTCGAGCAGCCAGCCGCACGGGAAGACGACGTCGCTGACGTCGCCGGCGCGCTCGTACGGCGCGCTGGGGCCGAAGATCCATTCGCTCGAGCGTGCGAGCACCCTGCCGGGCCGCTCGGTCTCGAGGAGCGCGAGGCCGAGCCGGTAGATGGAGCCGGCGGCGGTGACGCGGACGCCGTGGTAGAGGAGGAGCCATCCTTGCGGAGTGAGGAGCGGCGGCGGGCAGAGCCCGACCTTGTGCGCGTCCCACCAGGCGCCCTCGCGGGCCCGGAGAAGGATCGTGTGGTCGCCCCAGTGACGGAGATCGGGGCTCCACGAGAGCCAGATGTGTGCCTCGTGCCCGGGGGTTGTCGCCACCGGGCGGTGGATCAGCGCCCAGCGGCCGTCGAACTGGCATGGGAACAGCGCGGCGTCCTTGTCCTCGGGCGGCATGAGGACGCCTCGCCGCTCATAGGAGCGGAAGTCCCGTGTGGCCGCGAGGCAGACGAGGGGGCCCACGTTTGAGTAGCCCGTGTACACGATCATGTGCTCGTCGCCGCAGGGCGTGATCCGCGGGTCCTCGATCCCGAACCGTTCCGGCTGCGACTCGACCTCCGGCAGCAGCCGCCGGTCGGGCTCGACGATCCAGTTCGTCAGGCCGTTGGCGCTGCGGGCCACGCAGAGATGGGAGAGGCCCGTGCGGTCTTCGACGCGGACGAGCAAGAGGGTCTCGCCGCCGAACCGGGTGACGCCGGGATTGAGGACTGCGTTGACGGTGTATGGC
>JALYLB010000037.1 GCA_030774475.1 Chloroflexota bacterium
CGCCGGCGACGGGCCCCGGCGGGGGCGGCGCCGACCAGCTCGTCGTACAGGCTGGCGGCGGCCACCACCTCCGCCCCCAGCGAGGTGGCGTCACGGGTCCGGCGCCGGGGCCGGCCCATGGCCAGTAGGCGCTGCCCGGCGATGATCTCCCCGACGCCGCGGAGCGAGCCGATGGCGCGCAGCTCGTCACGGCCGAACTCCTGCAGTCCCTGCAGCCGAGCGGCAAGCTCGATGGCGGCAGCCTCGTCCGGGCGGCACCCGAGTCGCTCCGCGACCTGGCGGGCCACGCGACCCACCCGATCGGCATGGCCGCGTGCCGGGGCATCGTTGGTCTCGAGCTGGCGGGCAATGGCGAGGAGCGTGTCGCGCACGGTGTCCCCTGGCTCCTCCTCCGCGGCGGCGCCCAGCCGGGCCGCCTGTTCGACGAGTTGTTCGACGGTTCCGGCCTCCTCGGGGTGGAGGAGAGCGGCCCGCGCCAACTGGTCGAGGGTGCCGCGCAGGTCGACCATCTCCCTGGGGACGTCTGCGAAGCGCACGACCCGGTTCTCGCCAATCTGCTTGCCGTGGTAGAGCGCTGCATCGGCGGCCGAGATCAGGGCATTCTTGTCGGCGGCGTCGGTCGGGAACGCGGCGGCGCCGACGGTGATGGTCACCGGGGTCTTGTCGGCGGCGGTCAGCCTGGCGACAGCGCGTCGCACCCTGTCGCCGACCACCGCGGCATCGGCAGCGTCCACGTCCTGGAGGACGAGGGTGAATTCGTCACCGCCGTACCGAAAGACACGATCTCCGACTCGCGCCGCGGCGGTGATTGCCGCGCTGGCGGCATGCAGGAGGGCATCGCCGGCGGGATGCCCGTGCCGGTCGTTATAGTCCTTGAAGCGGTCGAGATCCATCATCAGCAGCCCGATCCGCGGCTGGCTGCCCGAGGCATCCGGGCTCTCGAGCATCTCGGTCAGGAAACGCTGGAACGCGCCGTGGTTGCCAAGGCCGGTCAGTTCATCGGTCTCCGCTCGCAGGCTCACCGCCTGATGCGTCTCCGCGTTGCGCAGCGCGATCGATGCCTGGCCGGCGAACAGCTTGATGATGTCGAAATCGGCGTCCGAGAAATAGACCTCCTCTTCGCCGATGCGCCCGATGTTCATGGTCCCGATCACTTCGCCCTCGCTGATGAGGGGCACGACGCAGAGGGCCTCGGGATCGGGCGGCGTTCCGGGGATCTGGACGGCACGTGGGTCGTTGAGCGCGTCGTTGGCGAGGAGTGGTTCGCCGTGCTCGACCGCCCAACCCATCATCCCCCGCCCGAACGGGATGATGTACGCGGCGATGGCGTCCGCGTACCGCTCCCGGGTCAGGACCGGAACCATGATTCGCTTGACGTGGTCGGTGCGGTAGATCGACAGGTTGTCGTAATGCACCACGGACTTGAGCCCATCGGCGATGAGCTCAAGGACGCTCGCCTGGTCGAAGGTCGAGAGGAGCTTCTCGTTGATCTCCAGCAGGCGCCGCTGCGACTGCAGCTGGCGGGCGAGCTCCGCGGACTGGAGCTCCAGGCGCTCGTACGATCGCGCGTTGGCAATGGCCTGGGCCGCGTAGCCGGCGAAGATGGTCATCGTCTGCAAGTCGTCGTCGCTGAACTGGTTGACGCCCAGCTTCGAGAGCGCGACGACTCCCACCGCCCGCCCCTCGTAGACCATGGGCACCACGAGCATCGACTCGTCGATGTCGTCGGTCCCTGCGATGGTGTGGCCCCGCTCGTCGCCGAGGGCGTCGTTGATGAGCATCGGCTCACCGGACTCCGCCACGGTGCCGGTGAACGAGCCTGGGCCGATGTCGACGCGCAGCTTCTCGACGAAGTCGCCACCTTCACCAAGCAATCGCCGGGTGAACGCGATCGGCTCGCACACCCTGCGCTCCCAGTCGACCGCGTAGACCCGGATGTCGTGATACTCCGCAAGGGTGCTCGCCTCGGCGACGATGGCCTCGGCGATGGCTTGCACATCGGTCAGCCGATTGAGGCGCGCCGAGAGGTCCTGGATCGAGCGCATCCGAGCGGCCTGTTCGCCCACCGACTGATAGAGCTGGGCATTGGTGATCGCGACGGCCGCCTGGTTGGCGAATGACTGGGCGAGCGCCAGCTCCTCTTCGGGCCAGTCCCGCTCGCGGGTGTGGTAGAGGCCGATGACCCCGACACTGCGGTCGTGGCCCACGAGGGGCACCAGGCACGCGGTCTGGATCCCCTCTGCGGCATACGTCTCGCGCATCATGCCCACGGCCGGGTCGGTCCCTGCGTGGTGCGCCACGAACGTTCGCCGTTCGCGGACCGCCTGGACGCCGACGGCCGTGCTGTCGAGCGTCAGCCCGCGAACCGCTGCCTGGAATGCGTCGCCGATTCCTCGGGAGGCCGCGAGCCGAAAAGGATGCTCGCCATCGACCATGAGCCAGAGGCCCACCTTCTCCGCCTCGAACAGGGTCCGCGTCCGGTCGACGATGTCATCAAGTACGGCGGCCAGGTCAAGCTGGCCGGTCAGCTCCTGCGTGATGCCGCGCAGCGCCCGCGAGCGCGTCACCTCGCGGCGCGCGCGTGCCAGGAGTCGTGCGTTGCTGACCGCAACGGCCAGCGCGCCGGCGAAGGTGGCGAGGAACGGCAGGCCGGAAGGAAGCAGGCTGCCACCGTCGGGATCGGAAACGACGAGCATCCCGAGCTTCTCGTGGCCCACGCGCAGTGCCAGCCGCACCTCATTGAGCGGCTCGGCATCGGCAATGGCCGCATTCAGGTCGGTCGGCTCTGGCTCGATGCTCAGTGGTGCGGCTGCCCGATAGCCCGCATGTGTTTCCAGCCGCAGCCCAACGCGAGTGGTGAGGTAGATCGCCACCATGGGGAAGCCCAGCTGGGTTCGCAGCGCATCGATCGCCACCCGGCAGACGGAGACTGGGTTCGGGCCGGTGGCGCCCTGGGAGAGGCGGGCAAGGACCGCAAGCTCATGGTCGCGCTCCCATGCCGTCCGCTCGACCGGTGCCGCCTGGGAGGAGCCTTCCGCGAGCAGGCGTTCGACGTCGGAGCGTCGGAAGCGCCGATCGCCGCGAACGTTGATCCGGAAGGCCGGCAGGCGGCCGGAATCGGTCCAGGCCCGAATCGTGTTCGGGTGCACACCCAGCAGGGCCGCGGCCTGCGCGACGCTGATGAGTGCTGGGTCGGTGTTGCGGCTCGCCTGGGACCTGCTCGGCACGCCTGGCTCCTTGAACGGCCCGACTCGGCGAGCCCCGGAATGGAGCTTCTGTGAGGAACCGTGTATCGGATGCTAGAGATGGGAACCGGCGGCCTCGATGAGTCATTGGTACCGTCTCATCCGGTACTCTGCCACTTAGGCCCCGCATCGGCGCCTGGTCAGGCGCCCGCAACTCGGATGATGGCGGCGGCCACCAGGCTCGCGCCGGCCACAGCCACCCCAGCGGCCAACAGGCCGATGGCGGCCGCCAGCTGTCGCCGCCTCGGTCCACCGAGCACCCGCATCGCCGCCTCGAGCTCGATGGAGCAGAGCAGGTAGCCTCCCTCGGGCGGCTCCAGCCGCGCGCTCCCATCGATATCGGTCGCGACGCGAGCCAGGACGAGCAGCCGATCGACGACCGAGATGGTTCGAGTCACCGCTCGGGCGGCCTCCGGGGCGCGACCCTCGGCCACCAGGCGAGCAACCGCGGCGGCGTGCGGCCCCTCGAGCTCGTCTGGGCGCCCTTCCCAGACGAGCGGAATGCTGATCAGCGGCTCCGCCGCCAGGGCCGGGTCGACCGCCAGCGAGCCGGCGTGGTCCCAGAGCTCGAACGACCGCGTCTCGCGCAGGCGCTCGATGGTCCGCCACTGACCGCCAGGCAGCCGGACCTCCACGTCGCGATGGAATACGACCAGCTGCTCCCCATCGAGAGCGACGAGCGGGTCGATGCAGCGGATGCGGCCCGCGACCCGCACCGGCCGCGCGGGTGGAGCGGTGAGGTCGAGGACCTCCGACACTGGGCGTTCGTGGGCGCCGGCGAGGCGGCGACCCATCCGCAGGTGGGCTCCAATGGCCCCCAGCCACCAGAGCGCCGCGCCTGCCATCACCGCCCCCAGCAGCGCGCAGCCGACGAGGAGCAGCCAGAGCGGGGGCATCGCGGCCGAGTATATCGGCAGTAAGCACACGGTAAGGACCACTGTCTAGGCTGCGTTCAGAGGCCGAGGAAGCGGCCCCACAGCAGGAGGGCATTGCCGCCAACCAGAGCTCCGTCATCGGTCGTTGCGAATTTCGAAGGTGAACGGAGGTCTCTGATGTCCGTGCGACATGGACATGTCTCGCGACGCTGCCCGCGCTTCCGGGCGGCCACTCTGATGCTTACCCTCGCCGGGCTCGTCTCGATCAGCGGGGCACGCTTGGCGAACGCCGCCCCTGCTCCAGCGGCGACCCGCCTGACCGCCGGCGAGGCCGCGAGTGCCGGTACCGCCATTGTTGTCAGCCGTCGAGCTGAGGGCGGCGGATCGCTGATCGTGGTCACGCTGCCAGCTGCCGCGCCGAATGCATCCCTGCCCGCGGCCGAGCGATCCAGGCGGAGCGCACTCCGCGTGCTCGCGGTGGCCGAGGACGGCAGCGCTGCGATCGCCGATGCAGTCGGCGTCCCCGGGGCCGGCCTCACCATCGCGCATCCGGACGGCTCCCAGGCGCGAACCGGGCTGGCCGGGGTGGCCGGTGCCGCATTCAGCCCTGACCTGGACTGGCTGGCGGCCGCAGATGCCAGCGGTCGGCTCTGGCGGGTGGAGATCGACACCGGGCACGCCACGCAGCTCGCCGACGGCCCGTACGGTGGCTCCCTCGCCTTTGAGCGCGACGGCTCGCTCCTCCTCGTCGCCTTGAGCTCGGCCGGGGCACCGTACGAGTCTCGCCTGGTGCGGTTCAATCCGGAGTCGGGACGGAGCCAGCCGCTCGTCTCGGATCCCGGATTCATCTTTTCAGCGCGTCAGCTTACCGACGGTTCTGTGGCGGCCGTCGTCCACCCCTCCGGCGGCGGCGTGAGGGTAGTCCGCGTCGGCGCGGAGGGTGCCCGGCCGCTCGCCGACCTGGGGCCTGAGGCGATCGACGCTACGGTCAGCGCCGACGGCAGGACCATCGCCTTCGCGATCGCTGGCGATGGCGTCTACCTCGTCGATGGCCGATCGCCGTCTGGCCGCCGGCTTGGCGAGGGCGACCTCCCGCGCATCGCGCCCGATGGCGGATCGGTGGTCATGCTTCGCGACGGGGCGAGTCTCCTCGTCACCGCCGATGGGCGGGAGCGAGAACGGTTTTCGGCAGCCGTCGCCTGGGCCTCATGCGGGGCGGGGTGCCGGCCATGATCGCCCGGTTCTGCATCGGCCTCGGACTGGCCCTCGCCGCCTCGCTGGCGAACGTGACCGCGACGTTCGCGGCCGACGATTACACCCTCCCCTTCTACGACCCGGGCGTGGGGCTCTCGTATGGGATGGATCGCGACCCGCGTGCGTGCTACCAGCTGGACTGGACCAACACCCTCTGGCACGACTGCAACCTGCATTACGGGCGCGTCTACGACGGTCACACCGGGTCTGACTACCCCATGGCGCTCAGCAGCCCGATCGCCGCGGCCCGCGACGGGACGGTCGTCGACCTGTTCGAGGGCTTTGGGACCCAGCAGTTCGGGACGAACGGGAACTTCGTCCTCGTCTCGCACGCCGACGGGCGCCGGACCCTCTACTACCACCTGGCCCAGAACGGCGCCCGGGTTGCGGTCGGCCAGGCGGTGGTCGCCGGCCAGCTCATCGGCGACTCGGGCTGCAGCGGCCAGTGTTACGGCGCGCACCTGCATTTCGAGATGCGCAAGTCGACTTCGAGTGGATGGGTGTCGGCCGACCCGATCTTCGAGCAACGCTTCACGACGAACCCTGGACGCGTTCCGTTCCTGGCAGCGTACGTGGGTGAGTCGAACGGCGGCTCTGAACTGATAACCCGATACGCAACGCTGACGCACTGGGTCGAGTTCAGGAACACCGGGGGACGGACCTGGCGGAGCGGCACCGGGGTCGGGAAGGTGCTGCTGGGAACCTGGAACCCCGCCCAGCGCGCCAGCCACTTCCATGCCTCGGACTGGCTCTCTGGCTGGGCGGTGACCACCGCCGACCAGGCCTCGGTCGCCCCCAATGGGATTGGCCGCTTCACCTTCGGGCTCACCGCAAATGACCCGGCAGGCGACTATCGCGAGGACTTCAACCTCCTTGCGAACAGCCTGCGCTGGTTCGACTGGTCCCGGCTCGGTTCGTTCTACGTGCCGATCCATATCACCCAGCGCATCGGGGCCTCGGGTGTTGACTCGGCCCCGATCCGGTCCGGGCCCGCCATCGGAGACCCGTAGGAGGACCCGCCCATGCACGACGGCCCGAATTCCCTGCCCGGGCGGCTCTGCCGCCCGGGCCGCACCCTCGTCCTGGCCGTCGCCGCCCTGCTTGCGACGCTGGCCCTCGTGGCATGCTCCGTAGCGGCCCCCAGCAGCGCGTCGCAGGGCACGATTCCCTCGGCCAACGCCCGTCCGGCGCTGCCTCGCGGCTTCCCGGTGATGCCGGAGGCGACAGCGGCTCCGCTCCCGTCCGACGCCACGATCATCGCCGTCTGGACGTCGGACCACATCGGAAGCGCCGCCTATGAGTTCTACGCCTCGGCTCTGCCCGCGGTCGGATACCGGCTCATCGGACTCTATCCGGCAGAGCGAGGGGCGCTCATCCGCTTCAATGGGCCGGGTGGAGTGGTCTGGCAGATCCTGGCGGAGCAGGCCGGAGGCGGCACGCGGGTCACGCTGCAGACGGACCGCCCGTAGCGATCGCGACCGGGCGCGCGTTGGCGACCCGCACCAGGTCCGCTGGGGCGATGGAGAAGACCGCATCGGGCAGGCCGGCGGCCGCCCACACGACCTCATGCCGAAGCAGGCCTTCGTCGACCAGGACCGGCAGCGCCCGCTCATGGCCAAACGGCGGAATCCCACCGATCGTGAATCCCGTCGCGTGATGCGCCTCGTGCACGGTGGCGCGCCGCACGGCCCCGGATCCCAGTGCCGCCGCCAGCCGTTCGGTGTCCACCCGGTCGGAGCCGCAGACGAGCGCCACCACCGGCTGCCCGTCGGCGAGAAAGACCAGCGACTTCACGATCTGGTCGATGGTGCATCCGATGGCGCGCGCCGCGTCATCCGCCGTGTGGGTCCCCTCGGGAAAGTGCCGCACCTCGATCGAGAGGCCCTGGACGGCCGCGGCCTGGACAACGCGCAGCACGTTGCGATGCTCCAGGTCAGGCATGGCGAAGATGATCGCACGCGTGCTAGGCTCCGCCGCACAGCTCAAGAACGACAGGGGAGCGCGAGAGCGCTGAGAGTGCGGGAGACCGCAGACCCTCGAACCTGATCTGGGTCATGCCAGCGAAGGGAGTCGAATTCACCTTCGCGGCGCTCCCTTTGCTGAAAAGGGCGCGCCGTTCGTCGTTCTCGTGAGCCGATGGCGGCCGTTCGGCGTCCTCGCCGACGACCGAGAAGGGAGCGAGACTGCTCGCGTGCTTGCGATCGTGGTCGCCGATGGTGAAACCGGACCGGGCGACGCTGACCTGCTGGCAGGGGCCGACCTGCTCGTCGCCGCCGACGGCGGGGCGCGCTGGCTCGAGGCGAACGGGTCGACGCCCGACCTGATCGTTGGTGACCTCGACTCGCTGGATCCGGCGACGCTCGAACGGCTGACACGGGCCGGGAGCCGCATCGACCGACACCCGAAGGAGAAGGATGCGTCGGACATCGCGCTCGCCGTGGCCGCCGCTGCGGAGGCCGGCGCCGACCGAATCGTGCTGCTCGGTGCGACACGCGGCGAGCGACTCGACCACGAGATCGCGAACCTGCTGCTCCTGGCCGCTCCGGCCTTCGCCGATCGCGACCTGCGGATCGTTCGGGGCGCGACCCAGATCCGCGCGCTGAGCGGCGGCAGCACCCTGATCCTCGAGGCCGCGGCCGGGGAGACGGTCACGCTCGTGCCGGTGGGCGGCGACGCGATCGGTGTCACGACCCGCGGACTGCGATACCCGTTGTCCGGCGAGACGCTCGCACTGGGCAGCTCGCGGGGCTTGTCGAACGAGGTGGAGGAAATGCCGGCATCGGTCCGGCTCCAGATCGGGTCGCTCCTGGTGATCGAAACCCGAACAACGAAGGAAGGTGGGCGATGACGGTATTGGAGAGCCGGCCGGGTAGCTGGCGACTGGTGGAGATCGTCAGCGTGGCGGTCATCGCGGTGGTCTTTGGGGCGATCTTCCAGCTGTGGAACGTCGTCTGGGAGGCGAGCAGCTGGGCATTTCCGCCGGCGCGGGGCGCGATCGCCGGCGTATGGATGCTCCCCGCAGTGGTGGCGCCGCTTGTCGTCCGCCGGCCGGGTGCGGCCATCTTCGCGGAGACCCTGGCGGCGATCGTCGAGATGGCGGTCGGCTCGCCGTGGGGACTCGGGACGGTCGTTTATGGCCTGGTCCAGGGTGCCGGCGCGGAGCTGATCTTTGCATTCTTCTTCTTCCGCGCATGGGGCCTGCCGGTCGCGATCGTGGCCGGTGGCGCCGCCGGGTTGGGTGGAGCTCTGCTCGACCTGGTCCTGTACTACCCGACCTGGGCGACCGACTGGCAGGTCGCGTACATCGTGATCGTCGTCATCAGTGCTGCACTGATTGCCGGTCTCGGTGGCTGGCTCCTCGTCCGGGCGTTGGCGCAGACCGGCGTCCTCTCGCCATTCCCCGCCGGCAGATCCCAGCGACCCGTCTGAGCGCCGGAATGATGCCGCCGCCCGGCGTCGGGCTACGCTGGGCGGCGTGAATCCACCGTCAGGCGACACCGCGGAGGCACCGCCGAGCGACCTGCCGGCACGGCCCGTCCGCGTCGACGCGCGGGGTTGGGGATGGCGCCACGGCGGTCGGCGCGCCTGGGCATCGCGCCATCTCGACCTGCACATCGAGCCGGGGGAGCGGATCCTGCTGCTCGGTCCGTCTGGCGCCGGAAAGTCGACCCTCCTCCTCGGCCTCGCGGGGCTCCTCGAC
>JALYLB010000038.1 GCA_030774475.1 Chloroflexota bacterium
GCCAACGTGGCATTCGCGCTCCGCCAGCTGTTTGGTTGAGCGCCGGACGCCGCCGTCCTGCTCGCCCTCCCCAGCCGGCGGATTCAGTGGTATCCTTGACGGAACGCCAACGAGAACGCATTGATCCCGCGAATCCCCCTCGGATTCCGGATCGTGCGTCCCTCCAGGCGCCCGGCACCGAGATCCTGTTGCGCAGACGCGTGCCTCGTCGGAATGCATGCACGCGAGGTTGTTGAGAGATGCGAGTTCTGCTGATCGGTGTCGGCACGGTGGGCGAGGCGATCGCCCGGATGGCGGCCCAACGCGATTGGTGCGAGGCGATGATCCTCGCCGACTACGACGCCGAGCGCGTCCATTCCCTGCAGGCTGAGCTGGGCGACACGGCCGGCTTCCCGGTGGAGCAGATCGATGCCCGTGACGCGGCCAACGTGGCCGCCGCCGCTCGTCGGCACGGAGCGGACCTGGTCATGAACGCGGTGGATCCGCGCTTCGTCATGCCCATCTTCGAGGGGGCGTTGGCGGCAGGCACCCACTACATCGACATGGCGACCAGCCTCTCGCGGCCTCATCCGGAGCGGCCCTTCCAGGAGCCCGGGATCAAGCTGGCGGACGAGCAGTTCGCGCGCGATGCCGGCTGGCGTGCCGCCGGGCGTCTCGCCTTGCTGGGTATGGGCATGGATCCGGGCCTGACCGATGTCTTCGCCGCCCACGCCGCAAAGCATCTGTTCGACGAGATCGACGAGATCCACGTTCGCGATGGCGGGGACCTGCGGATCGACGGCTATGCGTTCGCCCCGGTCTTCTCGATCTGGACGACGATCGAGGAATGCCTGAACCCGCCGATCATCTGGGATGGCGAGCGGCGCGACTGGCATACCACCGAGCCGTTCAGCGCTCCGGAGGCCTTTCCCTTCCCGGAAGGGATCGGCCCGGTCGAGTGCGTCAACGTGGAGCACGAAGAGGTCCTGCTCGTCCCGCGCTGGATCGACGCGAAGCGAGTGACCTTCAAGTACGCGCTCGGCTCGGACTTCATCGACAAGCTCAAGACGATCCACGCCTTGGGCATGGACCGCACCGACAAGGTCAACGTGAAAGGGGTCGAGGTGAGCCCGCGCGACCTGCTGGCCGCGATCACCCCGGACCCGATCACCCTGGGCGATCGCATGGTGGGCCGGGCGATCGTCGGAACCTGGGTCATCGGCAGCAAGGATGGCAAACCTCGAGAGGTCTTCCTCTACCAGATGGCCGATGCCCAGGAGACTCTGAGCCGTACCGGGCTGCAGGTCGTCGGCTGGCAGACCGGCTTCAACCCGGTGATCGCCATGGAGCTGCTCGCCACCGGGGCATGGGCTGGCAGCGGCGTCCTGGCCCCGGAGGCCTTCGACCCGGATCCGTACCTGGCCCTCCTGGATCGATACGGCATCCACCACGCCATGGTCGAGATGGAGCCGGGCGCGCATCGACCAACGTAATGGGCACGCACCTATCCCGCCTACAAATGGGACTTGCGATACGACAATCGGCGCCCGGCCAGGAGACGTCGGGAGGCGTTCGCATCGTCATTCGGCAAGGCACCCTTGCGAAAGAGCGACCCGACACGTCATCCGGGCGAATCACGTGAGCTCGTTGATCACAGCGCAAGCGTGGCTTGCATCTGGCGCGTCGCCGCCTCCGAGAGTGGGGTTGGCTGCCGGTCGCCATCGGTCTATCCTGACCGCGGAGGTGCTGGCCGATGAATGTTGACGAAATGGTCCATGGCACGCAGGACGCCATCAACGTGCGGCGGGTGTTCGGCGACCCAATCGAGAAGGACGGAATCACGATCATCCCGGCCGCCAAGGTGATGGGCGGCGGTGGTGGCGGAGCGGATGCGGAGCAGAATGGCGGTGGCGGCTTCGGCATCCGCGCGCGTCCCGCCGGCGTGTACGTCATTCGCGAGGGGAACGTGACGTGGCAGCCTGCAATCGACGTGAACCGGATCGTACTGGGCGCGCAGGTGGTCGCGATCGTCTTCTTCCTCTTCCTGCGAGCGATCTTCAAGCGCCGCAAGTAGCTCGTAGCCCGATGAGCCGGTGTTTGACCGATGGGGCCGCGAGGTCTAGCATCACTCGTCGCGGGGTGGAGCAGCGGTAGCTCGTCGGGCTCATAACCCGAAGGTCGTCGGTTCGAATCCGTCCCCCGCAACCAAAGACTGCCAGTTCGGAACCCGCCTCCCGCCAGGCGGGTTTCGTCTTGTCTGGATTGCCGCGCTGCAGGTCGTCGGCCACCAGCCTTCCTCGCTCGGGTGCACGCGGGTCATCCGCAGATAATCGTGCGCTAGCATCCGATCGGTGGGGATGCGAGAGCGACGGAGGGACGGGTGACCGATAGCGTCCCGCAGGGCAACGCCCAGGCGACGGGCTTCCGAACGTTCCTCATCGCCGATGTCCGCGGCTACACCGTGTACACGCGCGAACAAGGCGACGAGCGCGCCGCGCAGCTGGCCTCGGACTTCGCCGCTGCGGTGCGCGATGTTGTCACCACCCGAGATGGATTCCTGCTCGAGCTGCGCGGCGACGAGGCGCTTGTCGTCTTCGAATCGCCCCGGCAGGCCCTGCGCGCTGCTGTTGCGCTCCAGGAGAAGTTCAAGGAGGTCGGGCTGCCGCGCGGGGTCGGTATCGGTCTCGACGCCGGCGAAGCGATCCCAATCGAAGGCGGCTATCGCGGCGGTGCCCTGAATCTCGCCGCGCGGCTCTGCTCGCAGGCGGCGGCGGGCGAGATCCTTGCCTCGGAGGCCGTCATCCACCTGGCGGCGCGCATCGACGGCGTCGAGTATGTCGAGGGCAGGACCCTCCATTTGAAGGGATACGCTGAGCCCGTCCGCGCCGTGGAGGTGGCAGCTCCGGGGCGCGTCCGAAGAGGGCTCTCGCGTCGTGCCCGTCGCATCCGCGTAGGCCTGAAGCTGCATCGCCGTGCCATCGCGGCCGGGGCGGCTGTGCTGCTGGTCGGCGCGGCCGGTGTCGCGATCGTCCTGCGCCCGCCCACGGCGCCGGCGCGAATCCCGACACTCGCGGACCTGCCGGCGGGCATCGCGGTCATCGATGCCAAGACGGGCAAGGAGACCGTGCACATCGGTATCTCCACCGTCAAAGAGGCGGTCGACGCGACCTACGCCTCGGGAAACTTCTGGATCCTCAATCTCGAGCCGCTCTCGTTCGTCCAGGTAGACGCGACGAAGGGTTCCATCGTTCGGCAGATCGCCTCGCCGTTCGACGACGTCGGCGGTTACGTCGCGGATGAACGGAACCTCTGGATCGCGGACTACGCGCATCCGGCCATCGCGCGGATCGACATCGCCTCGGGGCGCGAGGTCAATCGGCTCGATCTGGCGAAGGCGATCAAGCCGCCAGACGAGGGGTTTGCCGGCCTTGCGCTCGGAGACGGATCGATCTGGGCGGCTGGGAAGAGCCGGGGACAGGTCTTCCGAATCGACCCTGGCAACGGAAGGCTGCAGGCAACGATCGACGACGCGGGCAGCTTCTCGACGGGGTTCGGTGACGGCTTCCTTTGGACCGGTTCGTTCGACGGCGTGACCCGGATTGACAGTGCGACCAACTCGGCGACGAAGACGGACGTTCCCGGCGGCCATGTCGCGTCGACGATTGCCGTTGGTGGTGGCTTCGCCTGGACGGCGGACGAGAGCAAGGGCGTCGTCTACAAGATCGATCGGGCCGGAAAGATCGCGGGCACGATCGAGACCGGCATCGGGGCACACAACGTGTCGTTCAGCGACGGCCAGGTGTGGGTGGCAAACCAGGACATCGGCACCGTGAGCGGGATCGATGTCGTCACCGGAAAGGTGACGACGCTCACGTTCGGCCACCCCGCCAGCGCAGTCGCGGCTGGTGGCGCCAGGCTGCTGGTCCTCCTTGGCCAGGGACGGACGTACGAGGATCGAATCGAGGCGCTCACCGGCAAGGTGGCCAGGCTCTTCATCGCTGGCTACCAGTTCGAGTCCGGCGAACCTGCCACGGAATGGTCTCCAGAGGCCTTCCTCATCGGGGACGCGACGTGTGCCAAGCTCGCCAACTGGGTGCGCGAGGCTGGCGGCGCGACGCGGCTGCAGCCGGAAGTCGCTGCGGCGATGCCCAGTATCTCGGCCGATGGTCGGACGTACACGTTCCAGATCCGCCCGGGGTTCGCCTTTTCCGATGCTTCCGGCGAGAAGGTGACGGCCGAGACGTTCCGTTATTCCATCGAGCGAGCCCTCTCGCCGCGGCTCGCAGAGACGGCGCCGGGTGTGCTGTTCATCGACGACATCAAGGGCGAGGACGCGTTTCGTAACGGCACGGCCGACCACATATCCGGCCTGGTCGCCGCGGGCGATCGGCTTTCCATCACGCTCGTTGCCCCTCGCGGAGATCTGACGAGCCGGCTTACGCTGCCGTTCTTCTGTCCGGTTCGCCTTGGCACACCCATTGTTCCGGGGGGCGCCGTCAGCAGGGTGAGCGGGCCGGACGGCACAGTCGAATCCCTTCCCTCAGCCGGTCCGTACTACCTGGCGGATCGGCTGAACGGCGAGTACGCCATCCTCAAGAAGAACCCGAACTACGGCGGTTCACGAAAAGCCGCCTTCGATGCCATTGCCTTGCGCGAAGGGATCAATGGCGGGGTCGCCGTCGAACGCGTGGATTCCAAGAAGTGGGACGGCATCGTCGACCTGGACGACCAGATCTTCAGTCCGCGTGGCGAGCTCGCGACGCGCTGGGGACCTGCAAGCGCGGCCGCGAACGCGGGTGATCAACGCTTCCACGTCGTGCCCGACGGGGGTCTATGGATGCTGTCCTTCAACGCCTCGCGGCCTCCCTTCTCTGATATCCGCATGCGTCAAGCCGTTTCGCTGGCGATCAATCGGGCAGCTGTGGCCGACGCCTCAGGATCCGAGGTCATCCAGGTGCTGCCCTGGAATCGCTTCCTCGGCCCGCCGATGAATTCAGGCGCGGCGCCGTCGGCGGAAGAGCTTCGGCCGGACCTGCAGCGTGCGCGTGCGCTGCTCGGGACGGGGGTCAGTCGAACGTTGACGCTTGCAGTTCCCTCGTTTTGCGACGAGTGCCAGAGCGCCGGCGACCGGATTGCCAGCGACCTGCGCGGCGTGGGCCTGCAGGTCGAGGTTCAACGCGTGCGCGAGTCGGCGGACGTGCAGGATCCGTTCGCGAACTTCGATATGCGCCTCGGCGCGATCTGGCCCGACACTCCTGACCGCGGCGCATTCCTGTCGCAACTCCTAACGCTGGAGGTCCCATCCGGCTGGCTGCCGGCGCCGTTACAGGGCGTCGACAAGAGCCTGACGAGAGTCAGCGGTGCTGAACGCGAGAAACGCGTTACCGAGCTGGCGGCCACCACCGCCGAGCAGGTTCCAGCCGCGGTCTATGGATACAGCGTCAAAGGTGCGTACTTCGGGCGAACTGTCGGCTGCGTGCAGTTCTGGCCCACCGGCGAGCTGGACGTCACGGCGCTCTGCCCCGCGTCCTGACCCACACAAACCCGGGCGGCCGACGGCGGCCCGCCGCTGATTCGCGGCGGCTGGGTGGCCCTGGCCTGAGGCCATCGTCCGCTACAATGCGGCCCGGGTTGGCGGAGGAGCTCGCCGGCGTCGAGCACTTCCAAGCCCGTGCCTGCTCCCGTTGTTGTGCCGATGCCGGACAGCGCCCGGAGGAACCCGTTCCGCGACAATGACCAGGAAGCTGCGTCCCTACGACGAGCCACCCAGACACCGCCGATCGCTCATCCCCAACGCGCCGGACAGCGCCGCCCTCCTTTTTCTGGCGGTGGCGATCCTGTGGCTGGTGGCCGCCACCGGGCTCGGGGTGCTGGCTGCGGGCGAGCGCCTCTTCCCGGATCTCCTAAAGGTCTCGTTCGCCATTCCGTTGCGAGGGATCACGGTCGACATCTCGCGGACCACGGTCGACGCGGCCTTCATGGATGCGCTCGTCCTCGGCTGGCTCACGAACGCCGCCCTGGCGGCAATCTTCTTCGCCACTCCCCGGTTGACCGGTCGTCCGCTCGCCAACGACATGCTGGCCAACCTGGGGCTAGCCGCCTGGAACCTGGCGCTCGCCGCTGGCATCGGCCTGCTCTACGTGCATGGCGCTTCCGGCGTCGGCCCGCTGGCTGAGTTCCCGCTGCCAGTGAAGGGCCTGGGCCTGCTCGGCCTGCTGGCCGTCAACGGCGTTTTCTGGCGGACCGTCCTGCCGACGCGCGCGATCGGCTACATCAGCCTGCTCTACTTCGGCATCGGCCTCCTGGCGCTCCTGGGATTGTTCGCGCTCGGGACGCTACCCAACGTCTATAGCCTCGGAGCCACCAACGACCGGCTGTTGTGGGCGTTCGCGGCCAGGGGCATCGTCACGTACTGGGTGCTCGGCGCCAGCATTGGGACGCTCTACTACGTCATCCCGCGGGTGACCCGCAACCCGCTCTATTCGGGTGGACTGGCGATGATCGCGTTCACGGGCTGGCTCGCCTTCGCGGGTCTGTCCGCGATCGGGGCGCTGATCGATCCATCGGTCCCGTACGTGGTCACCACGCTTGGCCAGGCCGGGACCCTGCTCCTGCTTGCGCCAACCTACCTGGCGGTGGCGAACCTGGTCGGCACGATCCGCGGCCGCTGGTCGCTGCTCCTCTCGCCCGGATCCCTGCAGTTCGCGGTCACCGCGCTCGCCTTCCTGGTGGCGGCGGCCCTGCTCGAGAGCGTCGGGGCGCTCCGCAGCGTCCAGACCCTCACCGTCGGCACCGACTGGGCGCTCGGCGTTTCGCTGCTGGGTCTCCTGGGGGCCGCGACCTTCGCCTTCTACGCGTTCGCCGATCACGCCTTGCCTCGGATCCTGCGGCGTGGCTTCGGAGGTGCCTTGCTCACCCAGGCTCAGCTGTGGACAACCTTCGCCGGCGTGGTGCTGACGAGCCTGGCGATGGTCGGCGGCGGCCTTGTTCAGGGCTCACTGACCGCACAGGCAGCCAGCGCGGCCCAGGTCAACGGCGCGCTGCTGCTCTTCCGGCTGGCCACCGCCGGCGGGCTGGGCCTCATCGCGCTGGCCGGGCTGCTGCTGCTCGTGAACCTCTTCCTGCTCTACACCGAGGGCCGCCCGGTGGAGGCCACGCTGGTTGCCGGCGAGCCCGCGGCTGCCGGCGAGCCCGCGGCTGCCGGGCACTGAGCCGATGACGGTCCACACCCCGATCGAAACCCGGCCGGGAATTCCGCGCTGGTCGATGGGGCTGGTGGTGTTCGTGTTCCTGGTCGGCGCGGTCTACGTCGGGTCGAACCTGTCAGGCACCAACCCACCGATTGCGGGTGCCCCCTCAGGATCGCCGGGAGCCGGGGGTGGTGGCGGAGCCGCGCTGGCCATCATCAGCAAAGCCGGGTGCAAGAGCTGCCACGGCCCGGACCTTGCCGGCGTGCCGCCCACCTTCCCGGATCTGCACGGGCTGCAGAACGGACCGACGGTCGCGAACCTCGCCCAGCTGGGCAAGGACCATCCAAAGGATTGGATGAACATCTGGATTACGGGGACAGATCCGGCGGTCTCCGATCCGGCGATGCGCAAGGGGATGCCGGCGTTCGGGGGTCAGCTCACCCCAGCCCAGATCGAGACCGTCGTCCAGTACCTGCTGACACTGAAGTGACCGACCCGGCCGCCTCACCGGCCGGGCCCACCGACCAGGCGGACCAGACCCCCGCGCAGGCATCGCCGGCTGGCGAGGCGCCGTCGGGCGTTCGCTCGGTGCCGGTCCTCATCGGGGCAGCCGAGATGGCGGAGATCGACGCCGCCGCTCAGCGCCTGGGCCTGGCCGAAGATGCGCTGATGGAGGGCGCCGGGGCGGCGGTCGCCGAGCTCGCACTCGTCGAGCTCGCACGAGGGGCGGAGATCGTGCGCGGCCCGGGTGGTCTGCTCGCCGACGCGCCACTCATCGTCGTGTTCTGCGGCCCCGGGAACAACGGCGGCGATGGCTTCGTGGCCGCACGCCGACTCGCGGCGGCAGGGCGACGGGTGACCGCCGTCCTCGTCGGCGATGCATCGCGGGCTGGAGCCAGCGGGCACGCGGCGGCGCACAACTGGGCGGTCCTGCAGGCGATGGCGTCGTCGGGATCGCTCGAGCTCTTCATCGCGCCGACCCCCGAGCTGCTCGGGAAGCTGCGCGCGCGCCTGTCTCCGGCCTCGCTATTGGTCGACGGCCTGCTGGGGAGCGGAGCCTCGGGTTCGCTGCGGGAGCCGATCTCGACCGCAGTGGACCTGATCAATGCCATCCGCACCCACGCGCGTGCGGCCGGCCGGCCATGCAGCGTCCTGGCGATCGACACACCGACGCGCGTGGACCTCACCCAGGGTGGTCACTCCGAGCCGGTGGTGCAGGCCGACCTGACCGTCACCTTCCATCGCGCCAAGGCAGGGTTTGCCCTCGACCGCGAGGCCCGCGCGCTCGCCGGGCGCTACTTCGTGGCGCCGATCGGCATCCCATTGGAAGCGGAGGCGGGGATCGTCCCGCCGGACGGAGAGTGGCCACCCGCGCGCCTGACCGAGGTCACCTGGGACGAGCCGGTACCGCGCGAGGCCGAGGGGTTCGTGCGTCCGGGCGGAGGCGTGGCCGCAGGTCCGGGCATCGACGAGTGACCGCCAGCCGTGACGAGCGGCGGCGCTCATTCGACGCGGCCGCTGAGAGCTACGCCACGGCCCGGCCTGGCTACCCCGAGGCGGTCTTCGACGAGATCGCCGCGCGTGTGCCGCCGCCCGCATCGGTGCTGGAGGTGGGTCCGGGTCCCGGCCTGGCGACCCTCAGCCTCGCGCAGCGCGGCTATCGGATCGTGGCTGTCGAGCTTGGCGAGAACCTGGCGCGGGTTGCTCGACGGCGCCTGGCAGGCTACCCATGGGTCCAGGTGGTGCACGCCGATTTCCACGACTGGGAGCCGAAAGCCAGCTCGTTCGACATGGTCTTTTCGGCGAGCGCGTTTCATTGGATCGAGCCGGAGGTCGGCTATCCGAAGGCCTACCGAGCACTTCGGCCCGGTGGCCTCCTGGCGCTGGCCTGGAACCACAGCACCTCGGGCCGCCCCGGCGCAGCGCGGCGCTTCTGGGACGAGACCGATGCGCTGTATCGGCGATATGCCCCATCGATCACGAGGCCGACGCCGCAGCCTCGCCGGACAGGACCCTATCCACGACAGGAGATCGTGGCCAGCGGGCTCTTCGGACCGGTCGAGCGCCTGACCTGGCGCCGTTCCCGCTCCTACGACGCCGATGCCTACCTCGCCTTGATCGGTACCTATTCGGATCACCTGACAATGCCCGCCGAGCAGCGCAGCGCGCTCTTTGCTGCGCTGAGGACGCTGATCGACGAGCGCTTTGCCGGCCGGGTGCGACGCGAGCACGAGACCGTCCTGTATCTCGCCCGCCGCCCCGCCGACTAAGCGGGGCCTGGGCTGGACCCTGGCTTCTCCAGCGGGACGCCGGCGCGGCACAGATCGCAGTCGGAGGCCGGCCACGAGGGGATCTCGATGCGGCCGAGCGCGTGAACCAGCAAGCCGAGTTTCAGGTCACCCGTTGAGCGGTCCACGACGACTGCAGCGGCGAGTGGCTCGACCCCCGCAGATCGCACCGCGTCGGCTGTTTCGACCAGTGAGGCTCCCGTGGTCAGGATGTCGTCGACGAGGACGACCCGATCTCGAGTGGCCACCGGCCATCCGCGTCGCAGGGCGCGGCCCGCGGGCGAGCCATCGGGCGCAGTCACCGGTTCGGCAAAGATGCCGCGAACCTCGCGCCCCAGGAGGGCAGTCAGCTGCCGCGCCACCTCGAAGGCCAGCAGCACGCCGCCGGTCGTAGGGCCGACGACCAATGTCGGGTCGTACCGCGACAGCTCGGCCGCCATGCGACGACAGATCTCGGAGGCCATTGACGGGTACTGGAGGACGAGGAACTTCTCCAGGTAGCGGCTCGAATGGCGGCCGCTCTTCAGCAGGAAGTGGCCCTCTCGCAGGGCCCCGGAGCGGGCAAAGAGCTCCTCGACGCTGGCGGCAGCCAGTGCGGATGGGTCGACGGACGGCTCCGCCATCGGGTCGGCAGGCTGAGGCGGCATCGGTTTATTCGTAGACGGCGGAGAAGTCGACGTGCGGGTACCGCTCGTTGAGGGCGTCGGTGACCCAGGCCAGCACGTCGGCAGGGTCGTAGAAGTCGGCGATGACCTTCGCGTCGGTGACCGTCAGCCCGGGGCGGTGCGAATCGATCGAATGGGCGGCTCCCGCCGGCAGGTCAGTCAGGTCCAGGCTCGTCTCGAAGCGAGCGTCCGAGCGGAGCACGAGGGTGTCATCCGGCTCGTCGACGAGCACGAGGTCTCCGGTCTTGGCGAGGACCTCTTCGGCGTTGGCCGTGAACTCGCGCAGCGCCTGGCTTTGCTGGGTCGCGATCTGGGACCGATACGCATCGGCCAGCTGCCAGAGGCGCTGTGCCGCGATGGTCTCCTGCTGCTGCTGCGGCAGCCCGCGCTGCCAGTCTTCACCGCCCTCCTCCTCGGGCTCCTCCACCTCCGCGCGCTCATCGCGCTCGAGCTCGTCGGCGGGCACGAGCCGTCCCGCCGGATCTCGCGCAGCTTCCATGAGCCAGGCGAAGATGTCGGCCGGGTTGTAGAGCTCGACGATCTCCGAGACCGACTCGACCACTTGCTCCTCGTCGTACCACTCGCTGTCGGCCGGGTCCTGGTAGGTCAGTCGCGTCGTCCAGGTCTCGTCTTTGGGGTGGTAGATGAGGTGATCCTGGTCGTCGTCGACCAGCACGATCGTCCCCACTTCGGTGAGCCGCTGCCGGTTGGCGTCGAGGAATCGGCGTAGCTGCTCGGTCGCCTCGTAGATGAAATCGCGGCGCTCGAGCTCCGCCTCCTCGGCGAGCTGGCGCAGCGCGACGATCCTTGGGGAACCAGGAGCGGAGGCGCTCATGGCTTGAAGACCAGGTCAGGCCCCATCCGCTCGCGCAGGAAGATGACGAGCTGCTTGTCGAAGACCGACTCGGCGATCCGGTGGCCCAGGCCGAGTGTGCTCGGGTCCGCGTAGAGCCGATCGAGGACGGCGTAGTTCGGCAGGTCGAGGATCATCACGTTGTTCCACTCCGACCCCTCCGTGACGTTGAACCAGCCTACGAATCGGATTCCGAACTCGGACTCGTATCGGCGCATGGTCCGCGGGAAGAAGTGCCGCATCCCCCGCTTGAAGAACATGTCCCGGCCGCGACGCACGTTGAAGAAGGTGACCATCAGCGGCATCAGGGCTCGTCGCGCTCCGCGTCGTCGGTGGCCGATGGCCCGTTCGAGGCTGATGGCGCGGTCGAAGCCGATGGCGCGGTCTCGCTGGTGCTGATCACGATCGGCTCCCTGGTGACGCCAACCGTGCGGCCGCGTCCGCTTCGCCGATCGGCGAAGAAGACCCGCAGCAGGAAGACGGAGGTCATGCTCACCAGGAAGAGCAGGATCAGGTCGATCACCATCAGCACCCCGAGGACCCAGACCGGCCAGTTGAGGGTGAAGACGCCGACGGGGATGAGCAGGAGGATGAGGGCGAACAGCGAGGCGAGGACCACGAACTCGGTGAAGCTCGGGCCTTCGTTCGGATCGAGTTCCTCGTTGAAGCGAACCGTCATGCGTCACTCGTGCTCGTGCGGTCCCGGGACGGACCGCTGCGGATGGTCCCATATCCGAGGAAGCATCGCACGACGTTGGGTCGGGGCAGGTCGCGCAGGCCGGCGCCGTAGCCGATGCTCCCTCCGGCGAAGGGCGGCGAGGCCGGCCACTCGCTCGTCATGCTGCCCAGGATCGCGGCCGCCACGGGGGTGATCAGGGGCAGGCCGGGCGTCTCCTCATAGATCGGCGCCCCTGCCAAGAGGGCGGTGATTACTGCGGAACCGCCGCCCACGTTGACCGGCGAGCAGAAGACGGTGTGAACCTCGAGCGAGGCGAGGGCGGCGGTGCAGCCGACCGCGCCCACCACGCTGTCGATCCCCGAGGTGCCGCGGAACGTGAAGTCCTCGGTGCGCTTGCCGGCGTGAAGTGCCTCTTCTTCCGCGAGCCGCCGGAGGATGCCCGTCGCATCTCGCAACACGCCGGGACGGAGCCGCGCTGCGTCCAGCAGGGTGAGCATGTCCTCGAGGTGCGCCTCGACGTCCGGCACCTGGTCGACGATGCGCAGCTCCAGGGCGCTGACCGGTCCCTTCGCCACCTCGCGGATCCTCAGGTCGAAGGCCGCCCCGGCGCGCTGCAGCGGTGCGAGGAGGTCCCGCAGGTCCGCCTCGAGGAGCCCAGCGGCGACGAGCGAGCCCATCAGCATCTCGGCGCTGGCGCCGCTGGCGCAGTCGAAGTACGCGAGCCGCTCCTCCCCGGTCACTCCCGGTAGGTCGGCGCGCTACGGCCCCCGGCCTGGTGCAATACAGGGCACATCGAGGCCTAGCCTAGCGCAGCAGTCCCAGCCGATCGTCGAAGGTGACCCGACCCTGCGCCACCGTCAGGCGCACGACGCCTGGGAGGTCGCGCCCAAGCAGCGGCGTGTTTGCCGAGCGCGATACGAGGGTCTGCCGGCTCACCCGCCAGGTTGCGGCAGGGTCGAAGACGACGAGGTCCGCGATGGCTCCCAGCGCGAGCGTGCGCTCCTCGCCGATCAGCGCCGCCGGTCGGATGGTCATCGAATCGAGGAGCTGCGGCAGGGTGAGGCATCCAGCGGCCACTGCCGCCAGGCCAAGCGACAGGGCCGTCTCCAGCCCGATGAGGCCCGGAGCGGCCGCCGCGAACTCTACCGTCGTGCGCTCCGGAGGGTGCGGGGCATGATCGGTGGCGATGGCGTCGATCGTCCCGTCCGCCACCCCGCCGAGCAGCGCCAGGGCGTCCTCTCGGGTCGTGAGGGGTGGATTGACTCGACAGCGCCCGTCGTAGGCGAGCTGAGCGTCGAGCGCTGCCTCAAACGGGTCCTCTGCGAACGGTCCGGGCTGCTCCCACGCGAAGCTCCGATCGCCGGCCACCCAGGCGTCTGTGAGGGCCAGGTGGTGCGGCGTGACGTCACAGGTCACGCGCACCCCGCGTGCCTTCGCCCGTCGAACGGCCTCGAGGGCCGCGGCAGTGGACAGGTGGGTGAGATGCAGGCGACCACCCGTCTCTTCCGCGAGGGCGATGTCGCGCTCCACGATGGTCAGCTCCGCGCTGGCGGGCCAGCCAAGCAGGCCCAGACGCGTCGCCGTGGCCCCGGCCCGCATCAATGCCCCTGCGGCCAGCGTCGGCTCCTCCGAGTGCTCGATGAGCGGCAGGCCGGTCGGGAGCAGGGCGAAGAGAGCGGCACGCGCCAGGCCGCCGGTGGGCAGTGCGGCGCCGTCGTCCGAGACGCCAACGGCTCCCGCTGCAGCCAGGCCGGCGGCGTCGGTCAGGATCTCACCGCCGCGGCCACGGGTGGCGGCCGCAATGACCCGGACGCGAGCAGCCGCCCCGCTCCCGAGCCCGGCTACCCACGCAACGCGCGCCGGCTCGTCGAGCGGAGGATCGGTGTTTGGCATCGCGCAGACGGTCGTGAAGCCGCCACGAGCCGCGGCGCGGGTCCCGGTCTCGACGGTCTCCGACCCCTCGGCGCCGGGCTCGCGAAGGTGGGTGTGGAGATCGCAGAGGCCAGGGGCCGCGACCAGCCCTGCACCGTCGACGTGACGCAGGTCGTGCGCCTCGCCGGGGTCGACGAACCGCCCGTCGACGATCGAGAGGTCACGCACATCATCGGCTCCCGTAGCAGGGTCCACCACCCGGACTCCGGCGAGCACGAAAGAGGAGGGCGGGTCGCGAAGCGATCCGAAGGCGATGCTCATCGCGCTGTCAGTCGGCGAGCAGCGAGAAGACGGCCATCCGCACCGCCACCCCGTTCTCGACCTGCCGCCCGATCAGGCTTCGTGGGCTGGCAGCCAGCTCCGCGGTGAGCTCGACGCCCTCGTTGGTAGGACCGGGATGCATCACCGGCGCGCCGGGCGCTGCCCAGGCCATCCGCGACTCGGTCAAGCCCCACGCGGCGGCCACTTCGGAAAGTGAGCTGACTTCTCCGCCTGCCGCGCGTTCGAGCTGTACGCGCAGGGTCATGACGGCGTCGGCGCCATCAAGCGCGTCGTGGAGGGAGGCGGCCACATGTACGCCCGGCCAGGCGCTAAACCCCGCCACCCACGCTGGTGGTCCTGCGACCACGACGTGCGCTCCCAGGCGCGAGTAGGCGTGGAGGTCGGAACGGGCGACGCGCGAATGCGCCACGTCGCCAATGATCGCGATCCGGCGGCCCTCGAGGGAGCCCAGCGCCTCCCGCAGGGTCAATGCATCGGCGAGCGCCTGCGTCGGGTGAGCGTGGGCCCCGTCGCCGGCATTCACGATGCGCAGTCCGCTAGCCCGGGCCGCCAGGTACGGAGCCCCGGATGCCGAGTGTCGCAGGACCACCGTCCTGATCCCGGTCCGCTCGAGCGTCCGCAACGTGTCAACCAGCGACTCTCCCTTGGGGACGCTGCTCCCGGCGATACTCAGATTGACCACCGTCGCGCCCAGCTCTCTGGCGGCGAGCTCGAAGCTGACTCGCGTCCGGGTCGAGCCCTCGTAGAAGGCGAGGGCGACGGCGTGCCCGCGGAGCGATGGTCCCTGCTCGCTGACGCCGTCGGCGGCCCGGCGCTCGCGCAGTGCCAGGGCAAGGTCCAGGCAGGCCTCGAGCTCGCCCCTCGACAGCTGGTCCACGTCGAGTAGGTGCCGCGTCGTCCAGGTCCCGGCGACTGCGTTGCGGCTCATGACCTGGTGCCTCGTGCGATGACCACCTGGTCGTCGCCATCGGTCTCGGACAGCCGAACCTGGACGTTCTCGTCGCGGCTGGTGGGCAGGTTCTTGCCCACGTAGTCCGGACGGATCGGGAGCTCACGATGGCCGCGGTCGATGATCACCGCCAGCCGAACGGCGCGAGGCCGGCCGTGATCGGTGATCGCGTCCAGCGCCGCGCGGACGGTGCGGCCGGTGAAGAGCACATCGTCCACGAGCACCACCGTCTTGCCGCCGACTTCCGGCATGGCATCGGTGCGCTTCACGATGGGGGCGTGCGCGATCCGGGTCAGGTCGTCGCGATAGAAGGTGATGTCGAGCGAGCCCACCGGAACACCCGTCCCCTCGTGCTCCTCGATCAGGCGCGCGATGCGCTGGGCGAGCGGCACCCCGCGACTTCGGACGCCGACCAGGACGAGATCCCGGGTACCTCCGTTGCGCTCGACGATCTCGTGCGCGATGCGCACCAGCGCCCGGCGCAGGTCATCGGCGTCGAGGATCTGTCGTTCGCTCATGCAGGAGATGACGACGCCATCGGCCTCTGCAGATCGATGGCGTGGCGAAACGGCGTGGCGTGGCGGGTCATCTGCGCTCCTTGGCGGCCTCGCGGGACCGCGTTAAAGGTCGCGCGGAGTATATCCCGATGACGCCGGAATCCGTCAGCGGGGCGGCAGTTCCGAGTTTATCGGCCGACGCTGAGCGGGACGAAAACCCCCGGACCAGACCAGGGCGGAGCGTTCGCCCCTCCGCTCCCGACATCGGTTGGCGCAGCGCCCCCGACGGTGACCACTCGAAGGTCGCTTCGGGGAGCGACGAGGTCGCCGGGGAGCGGGATGCCCAGGGTCACCGCCGCGGTGCTGCCGTCGGGGCTGAGGGCGACGTCGACGAGGTAGAGCCTGGCACCGCTCACCGTCATTGTGCCGAGGTTGAGCGAAGACGACTGCGACAGCTGGCCCTTCGAGATCCGGCTCAGGTAGATCGTGTCCGGGTCGGGGTAGTTGTTTCCCTCCGGCGTGCCATTCCAGATCACGCTCCAGACCGCGTAGGCATCCGAGTCGTCGGCCCAGCTGAGCTCGCCCGAGGAGAAGGCCTGGCCGCCCTGCGGGACGCTGAGGTCGCTGAAGAGCGGCGTCCCCTTCCAGCTCCCGTCCATCGAGGTGAGCTGCGGCATCCCGCCCCTGGAGAAGATCCAGCCGTTCATGCCGTCGCGCGCCATCGTCCCAGTCCAGTAGAGGGCGTGCTTCCCGTCCGCGGAAACGAGCGGTGCGAAGACGCTCGCGACGGTCGTCGCCTCCCCAGCCAGCGGGTCGCCTGCGGGGATGCCGCCATCGGCTGGGAATTGGGCGAGCTGGCTCACCGGGTTCGCCTCGCCGAGGCTGATCCACAGCTGCTCGTTGCCCGCGTTCTGCGGGGCCCAGCTGGCAAAGTACGCATTGCCGGCGTGGGTGATCTGCCTGGCGGCGCCCGTTATGCGGTCATAGAGCCAGACGTCGGAAGGGCCGCTCGCTTCGATTGAAGCGACCGTGAACGCGAGGTACCGGCCGTCGGGGGACCAGGCGATCCGCCGTCCGAATGTGACATTCCACGTCTCGGCCAGCTGCTGCGCGGAGCCATCGGCAAGGTTGGCGACGAAGATGCGCCACGTGCCCTTCGCCCCGGTCTCGGTTGCGAAGGCGAGCAACCGACCGTCCGGGGAGAGCGCCGCGCGTTTCGGCTCGGTGTATTGGCTGCCCGCCGGGTTGGCGAAGCTAACCTTGGTGCCGCTCTGCGCGTCAATGACGGCGAGCTTGAGGCCGTCGAACGGCCCGGTAAGCTGGGTGTAAACGAGATCACCGGGTTGGATGCCGAGGGGGAGCGCCGCCGGCGTCGCTGACGGCGACGGGGGCGTCAGCGACGCGACCTCGCTGGCGGTCGGGGTCTGGAT
>JALYLB010000039.1 GCA_030774475.1 Chloroflexota bacterium
GATGCCTTCTCCTCATCGGTCATCTCGACCTCGAGGAACGTACCGCCCAGCGACTGCACTTGCTCCTTGACCACTGGTCGGACGTCGGTCGCCTCGACCACGGCACCCAGCCGCTTGGCGGTGCCGATCGCCATCAGCCCGGCCACACCGGCGCCAAAGATGAGGACGCGCGCCGGTCGGACGGTGCCGGCAGCCGTGGTGAGCAGGGGAAAGAACTTGGGCAGGCGTTCGGCCCCGATGAGGACCGCCTTGTAACCCGCCACGGTCGCCTGGCTGGAGAGGGTGTCCATGCTCTGTGCGCGGGTGATGCGCGGGATGGCATCCATGCTGATGGCCGTGACGCCGGTGTCCGCCAGCGCCTGAGCCAGCTTCGGGTTCGAGAGGGTCCCGAGCGTCCCGACCAAGACGGTCCCGGCACGCAGTTGCTTGATCTCGTCCTCTGATGGGCGCCCGACGCGCACCGTCATATCGGCATCGCGGTAGAGGGTCGAGGCGTCGGGGACGATGCTCGCTCCAGCCTCGCCGTACGCCTCGTCGCTGATGAAGGAGGCCTCGCCGGCACCCGCCTGGACGAGAACCTGGTTGCCATCGGCGATGATCTGACCGATCGACTGCGGCGTGAGGGCCACGCGAGTCTCGCCCTCCGCCGTCTCGCGCGGGACAGCGATCTTCATTCGAATCGGCTTCCTTGGAACCTGGCACACATGAACCGCCAGCGCTCGTTAGCAGAGGCGGTTCGGGATTCGGAGTGTACCAGAGGGAGCCGATAACTCAGCGCGTGGCAGCGTCCCTCACGGCATCTGCAAATTCGAGCTCAAGAGGATCCGACGCGGCTCGGATCCTTCGTCGCCGATTGCGACACGTTCCCTCAGCGGGCCGCTCGTCATACCCGCGTGCCATAGGTCACCCCAGGTCGGGCGCTTTGGCTGATTCGATCGATGCGCATGTGGAACGATCCTTGTGCGGCACCGGAGATCCCGGACACCGGGCCAGTGATCTATCGCCCAGGAGAGCCATCGGAGGGAGGAGGAGGCATCACATGCGCATCACCGATCGCCGCATCCAGATCGCAGTCGCGGTTGGCCGCATCGTCATCGGCGTCATCTTTTTGTGGGCCGGGCTGGAAAAGCTGGTCGGCAGCCAGGGCTGGACCGCTGCCGGCTTCCTCGGGCACGGGACGGCGGGCACGCTCGGCTGGCCGTTCGTCGGTGTCGACGCCAAGGGCCCGTTCAATCCGACCATGGACTACTGGGTCTCGCTCTCGAAGAACGACGCCGCCATGAGCCTGGTGAACGTCCTGGTGGTGTGGGGCGAGGTCGGTATCGGGGTGAGCCTCATCCTCGGACTGTTCACGCGCTTTGGCGCGGCCGCGGGCACCCTCATGATGCTGCTCTTCTTCGTCGCCGCCTGGGACTGGGCCTTCGGCGTCGTGAACCAGCACCTGACCTACGCGGTCGTGACGGCAGGCCTAGCGGTCGTGGGCGCCGGCAAATACTTCGGGCTCGATGCGGCCTTCGGACCGCAGGCACCGAGGTGGTTCCGCTGGTGGTTCATGTCAGGTGACGCCCCCGAGCCCGAGCCAAGCCGATACGCCACTGCCTAGCCGAGTCGGCACGTCGGAATTGCTTCGCATACCGGGCCAGGTAGCGCCCTGACCGCACCGGTCGGGGCGCTCTTTCGGTGCCGGGTGACCTGACCCGCGCGCCTCTTGCCTCCGGGGCCCGCCGGTTGCCGGTGACCGGCGGACATCGGCGAGAATGGGCCGATGACGAGAGACCCCGTGGCGTCCCCGCGCCCGCTGAGCGCGAGCGAACTTGGCGTGATCGACGCGTACTGGCGTGCGGCGAACTATCTCTCGGTCGGGCAGATCTACCTCCTCGCCAACCCGCTCCTCCGCGAGCCACTGCGGGTCGAGCACATCAAGCCGCGGCTGCTCGGCCATTTCGGGACGACGCCGGGCCTCAATTTCATCTACGCCCACATGAATCGGGTCATCCGCGACCACGATCTGGACGCGATCTATATCACCGGTCCCGGCCATGGCGGGCCCGGTCTGGTGGCCAACGCTTACCTCGAAGGCACGTACTCGGAGATCTATCCGGCGATCAGCCGCGATGAGGAAGGGCTGCGCCGACTCTTCCGCCAGTTCAGCTTCCCGGGCGGGATCCCGAGCCACGTCGCGCCGGAGACGCCGGGCTCGATCCATGAGGGCGGCGAGCTTGGATACGCCCTCGCGCACGCGTACGGTGCGGCCTTCGACAACCCGGGCCTCATCGTTTGCTGCGTCGTCGGCGACGGGGAGGCGGAGACCGGACCGCTGGCCACCAGCTGGCACGCGAACAAGTTCCTCAACCCCGCGACCGACGGCGCGGTCCTGCCCATCCTGCACCTCAACGGGTACAAGATCGCCAATCCCACGGTCCTCGCTCGGATTCCCGAGCACGAGCTCATCTCGCTCTTCGAGGGCTATGGCTACACGGTGCGCATCGTCGACGGCGACGAGCCGATGGCGGCGCACCAGCGCATGGCGCAGGTCCTCGACCAGGTCGTGGACGAGATCCACGCCATCCAGGAATCCGCCCGTGGCGGCGCGCCTCAGGACGGCCGGCCTCGATGGCCGATGATCGTGCTCCGCACGCCGAAAGGCTGGACCGGGCCGAAATTCGTCGATGGCCTGCCCATGGAGGGCAGCTTCCGCTCCCACCAGGTGCCGCTCTCCGAGATCCGCTCGAACCCCGAGCACCTGGCGATGCTCGAGGAGTGGATGCGCAGCTACCGGCCTGAGGAGCTTTTCGATGCCTCTGGCGCCCTCTCCCCGGAACTCGCGGAGCTCCCGCCCAAGGGCGATCGGCGGATGAGCGCCAATCCGCATGCCAACGGCGGCGAGCTCCTGCGCGACCTTGCCATTCCCGATTTCCGCGACTACGCGGTGTCCGTCGAGAAGCCGGGCACGACCAGCACCGAGGCGACTCGCATACTGGGAGCGTTCCTGCGCGACATCATCGAGCGCAACCCGGCGAGCTTCCGGTTGTTCGGTCCGGACGAGACCGCCTCGAATCGTCTGTCCGCCGTCTTCGAGGCGACCGACCGAGCCTGGGATGCTGAGCTGCTCCCCACCGACGACCACCTGGCGACCAATGGCCGGGTGATGGAGGTGCTCTCCGAGCATCTGTGCCAGGGCTGGCTCGAGGGCTACCTGCTCACCGGCCGGCACGGGCTCTTCAACTGCTACGAGGCGTTCATCCACATCGTCGACTCGATGTTCAACCAGCACGCGAAGTGGCTCAAGGTGACCCGCGAGCTCGCCTGGCGGCGGCCGATCGCCTCGCTCAACTACCTGCTCTCGAGCCACGTGTGGCGCCAGGACCACAACGGGTTCAGCCACCAGGATCCCGGCTTCATCGATCACGTCGTCAACAAGAAGGCGGAGGTCATCCGCGTCTACCTGCCGCCCGACACGAACACCCTGCTCAGCGTGGCCGACCACTGCCTGCGGAGCCGGAACTACGTCAACGTCATCGTGGCCGGCAAGCAGCCCGCGTTGAACTGGCTGTCGATGGACGAGGCGATCGTGCATGCCACTCGTGGCTTGGGGATCTGGGAGTGGGCCAGCACCGACCAGGGCGGCGAGCCGGACGTCGTGCTTGCCAGCTGCGGTGACATCCCCACGCTCGAGACCCTGGCCGCGGCCGACCTCATCCGCCAGCACCTCCCCGAGCTGAAGGTCCGGGTGGTGAACGTCGTCGACCTCATGCGCCTCCAGCCGGAGAGCGAGCATCCGCACGGGATGAGCGACCCGGAGTTCGACGCGCTGTTCACGACGGAGCGGCCGGTGATCTTCGCCTACCACGGCTACCCCTGGCTGATCCATCGGCTCACGTACCGACGCACGAACCACGGCAACATCCACGTGCGCGGCTTCAAGGAGGAAGGGACGACGACCACGCCGTTCGACATGGTCATGCTCAACGACCTCGACCGCTTCCACCTGGTGACCGATGTCATCGACCGGGTGCCCGGCCTCCCGTCGCGTGCCGGCCACGTTCGACAGCTGATGATCGACTCCCGGCTGCGTGCCCGTGCCTACACCCGCGAGTTCGGTGAGGACGAGCCGGAGATCCAGGACTGGTCCTGGCCGTACTGAACGGCGACGGGGACGCTGGACCGATGCGCGTGCTCGTGGTCAACGCCGGCTCGAGCAGCCTGAAACTGCGCCTGCTCGACGCTGATGACCAGCTGGTCGCCACCAAGGATCTTCCGGACTCTGGCAGCGAGCCCGCCGACGAACTCGCGAGCTGGATCGGCACCGTGGGCCAGGTCGATGCCGTTGGGCACCGGATCGTCCACGGCGGGACCGAGTTCCGGGAGGCGGTGCTCATCGATGCCGAGGTACGCGCGCGGATCGAGGCGCTGACCGATCTCGCTCCGCTCCACCAGCCGAAGGCGCTGAGCGCGCTCGATGCGGTCTCCGCCTGCCTTCCGCGAGTCCCCGCGGTGGCGGCCTTCGACACGGCCTTCCACGCGTCGCTGCCGGCGGCGGCGGCGACCTACGCAATCCCCCGCGAATGGCGCACGCGCTGGCCGCTGCGACGGTTCGGCTTCCACGGCCTGTCGCACGCGTATGCCGCGCGCCGGACGGCCGTGCTCCTCAACCGGCCCCTGGACGCCCTGCGGCTGGTGACATGCCATCTCGGAGCAGGGGCCTCGCTGGCCGCCGTGCAGGGCGGCCGCTCGGTCGATACCACCATGGGCTTCACGCCGCTCGAGGGCCTGGTGATGGCGACGCGGTCGGGGAGCGTCGATCCGGGGCTCGTGCTCTGGCTCCAGGACCACGTCGGCATTCTGCCCGGGGAGCTCGCCTCGACCCTCGAACGCCGTTCCGGGTTATTGGGGCTGACCGGGAGCGTCGACCTGCGCGAGGTCCTCGAGGCCGAGGCGTCGGGCGATGCGGACGCCGCGCTGGGAATCTCGGTCTACCTCCATCGGCTCCGCGGCGCGATCGCCTCCATGGCGGCCGCGATGAATGGCCTCGACGCCCTCGTCTTCACCGGCGGGGTCGGGGAACACTCGGCCGAGATCCGGCAACACGCGGCGCACGGGCTCGGCTTCCTGGGCGTGGCCATCCATCCCGAGCGGAACCTGCACGGCGATGGGGACCGCGAGATCGGATCCCAACTCGCAGCGGTGCGCAGCCTCGTCGTGCACGCGCGAGAGGACCTCGAGATCGCCCGCCAGGTGAGGGCGCTGCTCGGCGACTGAGATGACCCTCGCCGATGATCAGGCGGCGGCCGCGGCCTCGATGTCCATGGTGAGGAGCTCGGTGCCGAAATCGACTGTCCGCCGGCGCCATGGGATCCCGGCTCGCTGCAGGAGCCGATGGATCCCGCGGTTGCCGGTCAGCATGGTCGCCTCAAAGGTGCGCGTCCTCCGGTTCCGTCCGGACACGATCGCCGCCTTGAGCATCGATCGGGCGATCCCCATCCCCCGCAGACGATCCGCGGTCGCGACAGCGACCTCCTCACGGCCCGCCCGAATCGGCTCGAGGTAGAGATGGCCAACGATTTCGCCGGTGGCGCGCTCGACGGCCACGAAGCCGTCACCACCACGCCATGGCGCCGAGGCGAAATCGCGGGCCTGCTCCGGGCTGATACCGCGCGTGGCGCCCATGAAGCGGGTGGCTCGGCTCTCGGGAGAGAGCGCACGGTAGAAGGCGAGCAGGCCATCGCGGTCTGATGCCTGGACGCGGCGGATGAGGATCGAGCCCTGCTCCATGCCGTGCATCGTCGACCTCGTGCAGCGTGGCGCCCAGTGCCAAACGGCTCCGGATTCCCCACCAACCGGTCCGGGCCGAATGTGCCGAGCGGACCTCGCGCGGATGTGCCCGAGCGGGCGAGACTGACGTCATGCACATCGTGTCCGCCCGGGAGGCCGTGGCGGGGATCGCCTCCGGCGACCAGCTCTTCATGCAAGGCGGCGCCGCGACGCCATCGGTCCTACTCGACGCGCTCGTGCAGCGGGCGCCCGAGCTCAGCGGGGTGCGCATCGCGCACTTCCACGCGGAGGGTCCGGCCCCGCACCTCGCGCGGGAGATGGCTGCCCATTTCCGCCATCAAGCGCTGTTCATCGGTGCGAACGCCCGGGAAGCGGTCAACGAGGGACGTGCCGAGTACATCCCGATCTTCCTCTCGGACGTCCCGAAGCTCTTCACTGCCGAGATGCCGCTTAACGCGGTTCTCATCAACGTGACCCGCCCGGATGCCCACGGCTTCTGCTCGCTGGGAGTGTCCGTGGACGCGGCATTGGCCGCGGTCCGCGCGGCGCGGGTCGTCATTGCCCAGCTCAACGACCGCATGCCTCGCACACTGGGCGACGGGGTGATCCACGTCTCCGAGATCGACCTGGCGACCGAGGTCAGCCAGCCGCCGTACGAGCACGTCGATCCCGAGATCGGCGAGGTCGAGCGCTCGATCGGCCAGCATGTGGCGGACCTGGTGCCGGACGAGGCGACACTCCAGCTCGGGATCGGCGCGATTCCCTCGGCCGTGGCCGACGCCCTGCGCGACAAGCGCGACCTGGGGATCCACACCGAGATGTTCACCGACGGCATCGTCCCGCTCGTCGAATCCGGCGTCATTACCGGTGCCTGCAAGGAGGTCAACCGCGGCAAGATCGTCTCAGCGTTCGTGATGGGCACACAGCGCGTCTACGACTTCATCGACGACAACCCGATGATCGAGATGCGTCCGGTCGACTACACAAACGACACCGCCGTCATCAGGCGATTCCGGCGCATGATCGCCATCAATTCCGCGATCCAGGTGGACCTCACTGGCCAGGTCTGCGCCGATTCGATCGGCACCAGGTTGTACTCCGGGGTCGGCGGGCAGATGGACTTCGTCCGCGGAGCGGCATTGGCGCCCGAGGGACGGGCGATCATCGCCCTGCCCTCGACCGCGGCGGGTGGACGCGTCTCTCGGATCGTCCCTTTCCTGACGGAGGGCTCCGGCGTCACGACCACTCGGGCGCACGTGCGAACGATCGTCACGGAGTGGGGTGTCGCCGAGCTCTTCGGTCGCAGCACCGACGAGCGGGCCCGCGCCCTGATCGGCATCGCGCACCCGGAGTTCCGCGACGAGCTCACCAGGCAGGCGCGGCGCCTGCACCCGCTCGCATTTCAGCCCTCTGCGTATAGGTCGACGTAGTCCAGAGCCGAGAGCACGCCCAGCGGCCGCTGCTGTGAATCCACCACCACCACGCGGTGCACGCGTTCGCGGCGCATGACGCGAGCCGCCTCTACCAGTGAGGTGCTGAGCAGGACGGTCACCGGCGGCCGACTCATCACCTCGGCCACCCGGACCTGGTCCGGCGCCAGGCGGATGAGGGATCGAGTCTGCGGGTCCGCGAGGTAGAGGAAATCCGTCTGGCTGATAACGCCCACCAGGCGACCCGAACGATCGGCGACAGGCAGGCCGCTGACGTGGTGCCGGCGCATCAGCTCCTCGGCCTCCTCGAGGCGGGCATCGGCGCCGATGACGACCGGCTCCATGGTCATGAGGTCGGCGACGGCGGTTGGACGCTGGAGGAGAGTCATGGCGTGGACCTTTCAGTGGACGTATTGCGCCATCCCATTAGGCCGCCACAGGGCCGCGACGCCACAGTGCCAAATGTCCGGCGCCGTGGGCCGAACGGCCCTGTTGCGCACGGGTCGGCTGACGTCAAATGCCGGTCATGACCTCGCTCCGCCACAACCAAGCTCCCATCACGCCGAACCCGACGCAGGATGACCTCAGCCACCTGACCGCTCGCCACCCGACCAGCACATCCGTCGATCGCCTCGCGTGGGCCGTCAGGGCGGCGCGGGCCTGGCTCGGTCCGGAGATCGGCGAGGGTCCGGGAGGGGCGCGCCGCTACCAGGCCGACATGCGACTGCGGGTGAGCGACCATCCCTCGATCGTCACCTTCCGCAAGGCGGCCTACGTGGACATTGGGCCGATCAAGGCCGTACACGGTGGCTGGGAGGCCGAGATTGCCTGGCGCGCGTCGAGCCTGGCACCGCTCTTCCCCGTTTTCGCCGGAACGCTGGTGGCCCGGCCCGGCGAGCTTAGCGTCTCCGGTTTGTACGCCCCGCCGGGCGGCGGCATCGGGCGCGCGGCGGATCGGGCGCTGCTCCACGTGGCCGCGACGCGGACGGGGGCATGGTTGCTGCGCGAGCTCGACGCGGCGGCAAGGAAAAGCGCGAGTTAGTCGTCGTTCGGCGCCACGAGGTGGCGCTTGGCGACGAACGCCGCCGCCTGGGTCCGCCGCTGCAGGTTCAGCTTCGAGAGGATGCTGCTGACGTAGTTCTTGACGGTCTTATCCGAGAGGAAGACCTCCCGGGCGATCTCCTTGTTCGTCATGCCCTCGGCGACGAGGAGGAGGATCCGCCGCTCTTGGGCGGTCAACCCGCCCAGGTCGTCGGTGCCGCCGCTCGCCATCTGGCGAACTCGCTGCAGGACCTTCTCTGTGACCGCCGGATCGAGCAGCGACTCGCCTCGACCGACCGACTCGAGCGCGGACACCAGGTCGCGGCCGCGGATCTGCTTGAGCAGGTAGCCGGAGGCGCCGGCGATGATCGCGGAGAGGACCGCCTCCTCGTCCGGGTAGCTGGTCAGCATCACGACCCGCGTCTCTGGCCGCGCCGCGCGGATCTCCCGGCAGGCCTCGATGCCGGAGCCATCGGGGAGGCGGACATCCATCACGACCACGTCGGGCTCGAAGCGGGCCGCCTGGGCGATCGCCTCCGCGACGGTCCCTGCCTGTGCCACCACCTCGAAGCCCTCGCGGCGGTCGAGGAGGGCGACCAGCCCTTGGCGGACGACCTCGTGGTCATCGGTCACCAGCAGGCGCAGGGGGCGGGCGGGTCGTTCAGCCCTCATGCGTCAGCCATCAGCTCCGGTCTGCGCGTCGCGGGCGTCCGGACTTCGGCACGGCGACGATGATACGGGTGCCGCGTCCCTCGCCGCTCTCGATGATGAACGTGCCCCCCATCCCCTCAGCGCGGTGGCGGATGTTGGCGAGGCCGTGATGCCCGTCCGTCCGACGGGCCGTGGGCGCGAAGCCGGCCCCGTCGTCGGTGATCTCCAGCCTGACCGTCCCGTCCACCAGGGCCGCACTCATCTCCACGTGGCTGGCGCCTGAGTGGCGCGCGACGTTGGCCAGCGCCTCGCGGGTGATGGCCAGCAGCTCCGCGACCACCGCCAGCGGTAGGTCTTGGCCGATCGTCGCTCGCACCTCGATGTCCACGGCGGTGCTGCGTCGGAGCTCTGCCGCAAGGCTGTGCAGCCCGTCGAGGAGGTCGCCCGAATCGAGGAGCAACGGACGCAGCCCAAAGATGAAGTTGCGGATGTCGCGGATGACGCCATGCAGCGCGTCGATCGCGCGCTCCACCCGCTCGCTGGCCTCGGCCGGATCTTCTGCGACGAGCTCCGGGACGTCGTCGAGGGCGAGGGTCACGCCGTAGATGCTCTGGATGATGCTGTCATGCAGGTCGCGGCTGATGCGCTCGCGCTCCTCGATGATGGCCAAGCGTTGCACCTGGGTGTGCAGCCGGACGTTCTCCATGGCGATGCCGGCGTGCAGTGCGAAGGTCTCGACGAGCGCCTGGTCCTCTGCGCCGAACTCGGCCGCGTCGAGCTTGTTGGTGAGGTAAAGCCGCCCGACCGGCTCGCCCTGCACGGTGATCGGCACGCCCAGGAACGACCGCATGGCGGGATGGTTCGGTGGGAAGCCGAAGCTCTCGGGATGGGAGCCGATGTCGGCGATCCGGTACGAGCGATTCTCACGGATGATGAGGCCCAGCAAGCCTCGACCGAGCGGCAGGTCTCCGATCGCGGCCCGCTGCTCGGCGGTGATCCCGCTGGTGATGAAGCGGATGATCTGCCTCTCGTCGTCGACGATGCCCATCGCGGCGTACTGGGCTGCGACAAGGTCGCGCACCCGGTCGACGATGAGCTGCAGCACCTGCTCGAGATCCAGCACCCCGCTGATTCCCCGGACCGCCTCGTCGAGGGCCTCGAGTGCAGCCGGCAACCTCGGGGAAAACGATCCTTGGTCGCGCTCGGGCGTCACTCCCATAGGCTAGCGAGCTGCGTCGCCGACAGCCACCGCGTACGCCGACCTGGACGGCTGACGAATGTCCCGCACCTTGGTGCCATTCGGCAGTGACATCCCGGGCGCGCCACCGCGCATCGTCAAAGGCGGACCGGTCTCGCCGGCGGCAGACGCTGGCCAGCGGCACCGGCAGTGACGCAAAGGGAGGCCACCAATGGCCATCGCGACCACCGACCCGAAGCCCATCGAGCTTCCGGTCCACACGACCATGCGGGCAACCGTCTTCCACGCTCCGGGCGACATCCGGCTCGAGGAGGTGCCTCGCCCTGACCCGGGACCCGGCGAGGCGTTGATCCGCGTGACGCTGACCACCATCTGCGGGACGGACGTCCACATCCTCAAGGGCGAATACCCCGTAGCGCCGGAACTGGTGCTGGGTCATGAACCGGTCGGCGTCATCGTCGAGCTGGGGCCAGGGGTCATCGGCTACGAGGTCGACGACCGGGTCCTGGTGGGTGCCATCACGCCATGCGGGCAATGCCACGCCTGCCTGAGCGGCCACCTGAGCCAGTGCGGGCATGGCTCTGGGTATGGTGCGATCGGTGGATGGCGCTTCGGAAACACGATCGACGGCGCGCAGGCCGAGTACCTGCTCGTGCCCTCGGCACAGGCCAACCTGGCGCCCATCCCCGATTCGCTGACCGACGAGCAGGTAGTGCTCCTGGCAGACATCGCCTCGACCGGGTTCTCCGGTGCGGAGTCCGGCGAGGTCCGCATCGGCGACGCGGTCGTCGTCTTTGCCCAGGGCCCGATTGGCCTATGCGCGACCGCCGGGGCGAAGCTGATGGGGGCGGCCATGGTGATCGGCGTCGAGGGCGATCCAGCCCGCCAGGAGATGGCGCGGCGGATGGGAGCCGACGTGGTTCTCGATCCCGCCGGCGTTGACGTTGCCGCCGAGATCTCGCGGCTGACCGACGGCGGCGCCGATGTCGCCATCGAGGCGCTTGGGCGCCAGGAGACGTTCGAGAGCGCGCTGCGCAGCCTTCGCCCTGGCGGGACGCTGTCCAGCCTGGGCGTCTACTCGGGGAAGCTCGCGGTGCCCTACGACGCATTTGCCGCCGGACTCGGTGACCATCGAATCGTGACCACGCTCTGCCCGGGCGGGAAGGAGCGGATGCGACGACTGATGCGCATGGTCGAGGCTGGTCGCTTCGACCCTCTGCCGCTCATCACGCATCGGATGCGGCTGGCCGATATCGTCGACGCCTACGAGCTTTTCAGCGAGCGGCGCGACGGTGTCCTCAAAATCGCTATTCGTCCTTGACCTGGCAGGGATTTGCCTGCAGCCATCGCCTTGGCTGCAGGCAGGAACTCGGAGGAGATGAAGAGAATGGTTCTGGAGATCGTTTCGCGGGTGCTCGCGGTGATGGCCGCGGTCGCCTTCGCCCTCGTGTTGGCTGGACAGGGAGTCCCGCTGGTTCCAAAGGGCCGCTGGACGGTTGCCGTGCTGTTTGCCCTCGGACTCGTCACGTGCACCGTTGCTGGGATCCGCGATGGGTTGGGGACGTCTTTCGTCGCCCCCACATGGCTCACCACGGTGAACGCAATGCTCGGTGTTGGCGCGGTGGTGGTCCTGATCGCAGTGCTCATCGGCTTCAGCTGGCGCATGGGTGTCGCCTTGCTCGCGGCAGCCATTGGGGCGTCATGGATCAGCGCTCTCGCCTTCGCCATCACGGCCGGACTGCCGGGCGTTTGGATGGGAATCGTGACCCTGCTGATCGCGCTGGTGAGCGTGGCCCTGGTCGCCTGGCGGCCGACGGTTCCCCGGGCGCTGGAGCCCGTTCGGTAGGAGGTATCCGATGTTCTCGTGGAGAGATGCCGTGGTGGCAGTGCTCGTGATCGCCGCGGCCTTCGTATTCGCCGCCTTTTCTGGCGGTTGGGCGTTACCTGCACTCGCCGATGCGCGGTTTGCGACCCTGGTCATCGGCGTCCTTTGCCTTGCAGGTTGCATCGTTGGTGGCAACACGGTGAGCTCGCTTCGCGGTCCGTTCACGCGTTCGGCATCTCTGCTTGGCTCGGTGGCCCTTGGGCTTACGATCGTTGGTATGGTCACGGCCTGGCAGCTCGCGCCGGGCCTGCTCGTCGCCGACCTCGTCGTCTTATGGACCATGGCAACGACCCGGCACGTCCTGGCGGCCGAGCGTTCAGCACACCACGCCTGATGGCACCACCAGGCAGTCGACCATGATCAGCGGCGCCCGTGGACCATGGGCGCCGCTGATACACCCCGCGCAGGGATCGGGGGCGCTGCTACCCGACCCCGCGGCGACGTCGAAGGGACGAACGGACCGCCGGATCCGACCCTCTGGCACTGTCGTTTGCGCCGTCATTCAGGCCCACTGTTTTCGTGCGAGAGGGTGAGCGGCCGCGTTTCTTGAGGCCCGAGTGGGTCGTGTGCCGGGCCGACCTGCGGGAGGTTCGAAACGGAGTCGTGACGTGCCCCGCCGGAGGATTCGGCGACGCGGAGGTCTGCGAGGCATGCCATTGGCTCGAGGACATCGACCTCGACCGCGTGCGCACGAGCTGTGAGATCGACTCCTTCCCGTCGTGAGTTGGGACTTGGACAGGAGAAATCAAAATGAAGACGGTGATCAGCGGGCCGATGGCTCGGCCCTTCTCACTACCGGCGCGACTGGCAGCGCTTGCGGGGTTGCTGGCCGCCGTGTCGGCGCTGGCAGGCTTGTTCGTCCCGAACCTGTACCGCGACTCCGAGGCGTGGGTCCGGCAGGCGCGCGCCGCGGACCTCGTGACCCTGGTGGCCGTTGTGCCGGTGCTGGGCTGGAGCCTGTGGCAATCGGCGCGGGGCTCGCTGGTTGGCCGCATCGGCGCGCTCGCAGCAGCTGGATACCTCGTCTACAACTACGCCATCTTCGGGTTCGCGGTCGCGATCAATCCCATGACGCCACTGCACATCGCGGTGCTGGGGCTCGCGGCCTGGTCGACGATGCTGAGCGTGGGAAGTCTTCTCGACAAGCCCGCGCTGCGCAACGTCGCGCCCGGGCTGCCCCGTCGCACCAGCGCCGCCTTCCTCCTCGCCGTGACCGGGCTGTTCGCCCTCATGTGGACCGGCCAGATCGCCCAGGCGATCGCGAGCGGTCAGGTTCCGGCGGAGGTGGCACGACTCCGACTGGTCACCAACCCGGTGTACACGCTGGACCTCGCGTTCGCCCTGCCGTTCCTAGCCTTTGCCGGATGGTGGCTGCTCCGGCGCGCGCCCAACGCCGCGGCGATCGCCTTGATCGCGCTGACCTGGTCGGCCCTGATGGGGCTCGGCGTGCTCGCGATCTTCGCCTTCGATGCCGTCGCCGGCGCTGCGGTGGCACTCCCGGTGGCTGGCCTCATCGGCCTGATCACGATCGTGGCCGCGGGACTGGTCGCCCTCAGCCTTCGGGCGCCAGGCGGGAACTGGCGCCTCGATCGGGCCACCGAATAGGCATTCCCTCCGAATCAGGCCGGCGCTCGGCGCCGTCACCCTGCACGACGAAGCGGTGCAACGGGTCGGCCACTGCGATTTCGCCGGCCGCCCCATCCTGGGTCCTGGAGCAACCATGGAATTGTCGCCACGCTATTGGCTCAGCCGATGAGTTGGCGCTCGCGGCCCGCCATCGCCAGTCAAATGGCCCCGCCGTGCGCGAGCGCATCGGTTGAGCCGATGAATTCTCGCGCGTAGTTGTCAGGCGACCGCGTATCGAGCCACCCACGCTCTCACTCATCGGCTCAGCCGATAATTCCGCCCTTGCATCGGGGCCGCGGCCTCACTCATCGGCTCAGCCGATAACGGCGCCTCGATGCTCGATCCAAGCGATCGCCTAAGGCGCGTACTCCTTCGCGTGCTCGCCGCGGTCCGCCTCGATTGTCCGCTCCATGATGTCGATCACCTCGGCGACTGACAGGCCGTTCTCGTCGGCCGCCGCCTTGAGGTCTTCGTACCGGATGTTGTGCTCGCCCATCTCGAGGTGAGCTCGCATGCAGCCACACGTCAGGCACATGGTCGCCTCCTATCTCCGCGTCACGCTCGACGCGGTTTCAGTGTGTCACCTCCCGGAAGGTGGTCCAACGACGGGACCAATGGCGCTCGACTAGGCTTCGCAGCCGTGAGCCTCGTGGTCGATGCCGTCAGCAAGTCGTTCGGGCCAGTGCGCGCCCTGGACCGCATCAGCTTCACGGTGGAGCCGGGCCGCATCTTTGGCCTCCTCGGCGCCAACGGGGCGGGCAAGACAACGTGCATGCGGATCGTGCTCGACATCCTGCGCGCCGACTCCGGCTCGGTCACCTGGGAGGGGCAGCCGAATGACCGACTGCCGCGCCGCACGTGGGGCTACCTGCCGGAGGAGCGCGGGCTCTACACCCGGATGAAGGTGATCGACGTGCTGCGTTTCTTCGCCGCGCTCTACGGGGTGCCGCCGGCGCGTGCGACCGACGAGGTCGAAGACTGGCTCGAGCGCTTCCGCGTCCCCGAGTACCGCGACCGCAGGGTCGAGGAGCTATCCAAGGGCAACCAGCAGAAGATCCAGTTCATCGCGGCGATCCTCCACGATCCCGCGGTGCTCATCATGGATGAGCCCTTCAGCGGCCTCGACCCGATCAACGTCGGGCTCCTCAAAGAGGCCTTCCTGGAGATGCGCAACCTTGGTAAGACGATCATCTTCAGCACCCATCAAATGGAGCAGGTCGAGGAGCTGTGCGAGTCGATCGCCATCATCGACCGCGGACGCGTGGTCGAGGCGGGGCGGCTGCGCGATATCAAGCGCCGCACGGGCCGGCAGGTCGTCCGGCTCGCCCTTGAAGGAGCCGATGGCGCAGCGTCGCTCTCTGGCGGCGAGGACTGGATCGAATCGATGCCGGGTGTGACGGTCACCCGCCGCGGCGAGGACTACGTCGAGCTGCACGTCGCGACCGGCACTGACCCCGAGTCCATCCTGACCGCCGCATTGGCCCGCGGCGACCGGGTGTCTCGCTTCGAGATCGCCGATCCCAGCCTGGAGGAGATCTTCATCGAGCGGGTCGGGCACCGCGAGATCGAGGAGGAGCGTCACCTCGCTGGCGGGCGGCGCAAGCGAGACGAGATCCCGGCAGGGGCGGATCAATGAACCCGATCAGCTGGATCACCGACCTCTTCCCAAATGCGTATTACGTCGCACGTCGCGAGTTCAGCGTTCGGGTCCGGACGCGGACATTCGCGGTGTTGACCGGGATCCTGGGGCTGGTGGGGATCGGCCTCACCCTGCTGCCCCTCGGAATTCGCGTGGTCGGCGGCGACAAGCCGGTCACCCTGGCGGTGTACTCCACCGTGAGCGACCTCTTGGTCCCGGCGGCGTCGACCCTGGAGTCCACGCTGAACGCCACCTCCGGCGGTACGGGCAGCTCATCGCCACGCTATCGGGTCATCACGGTCACCGATTCGGCAGCGGCGCGCGAGCAGGTTCGCACTGAAAAGCTGGATGGCCTGCTCACCCTGACGCGGAATGTGGAGGGCGCGGTCAGTTTCGACTTCTTCTCGAAGGAATCGGCGACGAGCCAGCGCGTGGGGCTCATCCGCAACGCCGCCAACCAGCTGGCTGACACGGACCAGCTGCTGAGGGCGGGCGTCTCACCTGCGGAACTGAGCCGGATCGCGGCGCCTGCGGCGTTTTCGCTGACGGCCGCTGACCCGACCGCCGCGAGGCGAGACGAGGAAGCGTTCGTCCCGTCGTACGTCCTGTCGACGATCTTCGTCGTGTTCATGTTCATGGCCATCCAGGTCTACGGGAACTGGGTCGCCATGAGTGTCGGGGAGGAGAAGAGCTCGCGAGTCATGGAGCTGCTGATCACCGCCGCCACACCGCGTCAGCTCCTCCTCGGCAAGATCATCGGCAACGGAGCAGCGGGCCTCGCCCAGTACTTCGCCGTGTTGGTTGCCGCACTTGCGGGCTTCCTGCTCCAGGGCGTCATCGCGCAGTCGCTGCTCGGAGAGACCGGCACCTCCGTAGTCGGGCTCTCGCCGCTCGTCCTTATCGGGTTTGGCGTCTTCTTCCTGAGCGGGTTCTTCCTCTATTCGGTGCTCTACGCTGCGGCTGGCTCGATGGTGAGCCGCCAGGAAGATATCCAGCAGGTCGTCGGACCGCTCACCATCGTCGGGTTGGGCGGCTACCTCCTGTCATTGGCAGCCATCGGCTCCATCGACGCACCCTGGGTGAAGGTCCTCTCCTTCGTGCCCTTCGTCTCGCCATTCCTCTTCCCCTCGCGAATGCTCCTCACCGAGGTCGCCCCCTGGGAGTGGGTGCTCAGCGTGAGCCTGATGCTCGCCGCCATCCTGGGGGCGCTGTGGGTCGCCGCACGAATCTACGAAGCCGGGGTGCTTCTGTATGGCCAGCGGCCGACCCTGCGAATGATGGTGCGGGCCGCTTTCGCCCCCCGCTGACAGGCCGATGTCTGACACCACGCTGACGATCAATGGTCGGCGCCTGGAGCTTGTCACCGGTGACATCAGCGCCCAACGGGTGGACGCCATCGTCAACGCCGCGAACGCGAGCCTTCGCGGCGGAGGTGGCGTCGACGGTGCCATTCATCGAGCCGCCGGATCTGGCCTGCTTGACGAGCTACGGCGGCGCTACCCCAACGGCACCCCCACCGGCACGGCCGTGGCCACCGATGCCCATGCGCTGCCGGCGCGCTGGGTCCTCCACGCGGTAGGGCCGATGTGGCGCGGCGGCACGGCCGGCGAGCCGGAGCTGCTGGCCGCCGCGTATCGGTCCTGCCTCCAGCACTGCGACGCGCTCGGTGCCCGGAGCGTTGCATTCCCGGCGATCAGCATGGGGATCTATGGCTACCCCGGCGCCCAGGGTGCGGGCGTGGCGCTCCGAGCCGTGGCGGAGCATCTCAGCGGCAACACGTCGCTGGAACTGGTGCGATTCGTCCTGTTCACGGCGGGGACACGCGCCTTCTTCGACGACGCGCTCGGCAACCTTTCCGTAGCGCCAGAAACGCCTTAATCCGCAGTCGCTGAGGGTTACGCCGTGACACAAACCGAAATCGGCCACGCAAGGCCGATAACTCTCAAAACGAGACGGGTCAGGCGCCGATTCGTCCCTCGACGCTCCATAACTTTCACCAATCGACGATTACGCCAGGGGGAGGCGTCGACAGCGACGGAGTGACGAGCCCGGGCGGGGACGCGAGCTAGCTCGCGGGCGGGGCCCCGCTGGTGCGCATGCCCTGCCCGGCCGTCCGCGCGCGGAGCGAGAAGCGGTCGTCAGGCGGCGCGAGCTCGGCCGCGGCGTCTGCATCACCCGCGACCAGCGCGCTGGCGTACTCCCCGATGCTCGGGCCATGCTTAAACCCGTGCCCCGATCCGCCGCCCACCACCCATGCGTTCTCCCAGCCGGGATGGCGGTCGATGATGAAGTGGGTGTCCGGGGTCGTCTCGTACTGGCAGATCCTGCCCTCCGAGACGGGCTGGTCGGCGAGCGCCGGAAAGCGCCGCCTCAGGAACGCCCGCGCCGCCGAGACGCGCTCATCGGAGAGCCGTCGCTCCTCGTTGTCCGGATCCACGATCGGCCCTGGCCAGTCCGGCGCGACCTTGAACCCGCGCCCGTCGATCGAGGGCACCCCGTAGAAGGCGCCCTCGTAGTCGACCCAGGTGGGAACGGCGCCTGCGTCGAACCGCACATCGCCGGGAGGCGTGGCGAAGTAGACGAGCTCCTGGCGGGTTACCGCCAGCTCTAGCTGATCCAGGCCGGGGACGAGGCGCGGAAGCCACGGCCCCGCTGCAAGCACGAAGGCGTCAGCCGCGAGCTCTCCGCCATCGACAAAGCGGAGCCGATGGAGGCGCCCACCGGCGCCATCGGTCTCGTCCGGAGTCAGGACCCGCGCGCGCTCGAGCTGACCACCATCACGCTCGAACAGATCGGCGATCGCGACCACCGCCTGGCGAGCCATAACCACCGCGGCCTCCGGCTCGTACAGGACCCAGTCGATCCCCTCCACCGCGACCTGCGGCCAGCGGAACGCGAGTTCTGCCACCTCGAGTCGCTCGGCGGGAATCCCGAGCCTGGCTAGGGTGCCCAGCGACGCACCCTCGAATCCGTCGTTGCGATGCGCGAACCAGATCACCCCGGTTGGCACCAGCAAGGGCACGTGCGCCTCCTCCTCGAGCAGCCGCCAGTGATCGAGCGCGTGGCGCTGCCAACGGGGGTAGAGCTCATCCGAACCATGTGCCGAGCGAGTGACCCGCGTCTCGTCGCCAGACGTGGCCAGCGAGGAGCCCGGTCCGTACTGGTCAACGACCGTGACGGCGAATCCTCGACGTCGCAGCCACCATGCCGTCCAGGCGCCCATCACCCCGGCGCCGACGACCACGATCCGCCCTGCTGAAGCCACGAGCCGATGGTAGCCGCCGGATCGCCAGGCGAGCCGATGGCGTGCGCTAGGCTAGCCGCGATGCAGGACCCGGTCGGCGGACACCCCGAGCACGAGATCAGCCCCGCCATCGGTAGCGATCGACTCACCAAGCACTACGGATCGGTCCACGCCCTGAATGGGCTCACCCTGGAGGTCCGCCGCGGCGAGATCTTCGGGTTCCTGGGTCCCAACGGCGCCGGGAAATCGACGCTGATCCGAACCCTCTTGGGCTTCCTGCACCCGACCTCCGGCAGTGCCAGGGTGCTCGGCCTGGAGATCGGTGCGCAGAGCGTCGAGATCCGCAGCCGCACCGGCTACCTCCCCGGCGGGATCGCGCTCTACGGTTCACAGACCGGCGCGGACGCGCTCGCTTACCTCTCCGATCTCCAGGGGCAGCCGCCGACCCGACGGGCCGAGCTGTGCGAACGCCTCCAGCTCTCGGCCTCGGACCTTCGCCGCAGGGTGCGCGACTATTCCCGCGGGATGCGCCAGAAGCTGGGCGTCATCCAGGCGCTCCAGCACGACCCGGAGCTGGCGATCCTCGACGAGCCGACCGAGGGGCTCGATCCGCTGATGCAGCACGCCTTCTACGGCGTGTTGCACGACCTGCGGAGCGCGGGGCGCACGATCTTCTTCAGCTCCCACGTGCTCCCGGAGGTGGAGCGAGTCTGTGACCGGGTGGCGATCATCCGCGCCGGCGAGCTGATGGCCGTCCAGACCATCGACGAGCTGCTCGCTCGCCGCAAGCGCCGGATCACGCTCCGCTGGCGCGGCGCGGCACCGGACCTGTCGCTGCTGCCCGACCTCGCGGACATCGAGGTGCGTGGCGACCGCGCGTCCGCCACCCTGCTCGGCGAGGTGGGGCCGTTCGTACGAGCCGTGGCGTCGCCCTCGCTCGACGACCTGACCATCGAGCCCGCCAGCCTGGAGGAGGCGTTCCTCGAGTTCTACGCGGATGACGGGGGCAGCAGGCCAGCGTGAACCGAGCGCTCCTCTTCCGGATCTGGGGCTTTGCCAGGCTGCGGATCATCATCGTGGCGCTCGTCACCTTCGGCTGGGGCTGGCTGATCCTGTTCCTGTACAGCCAGTTCTCCGATGTGATCCGCAAGCTCGTCACCCAGAACGCGCAGTTCGGGCAACTTGCGAACTTCGGGTCGGGGAACCTCTTCACCGTGCCCGGGGCAATCACCCTCGGCACGCAGCACCCGTTCCTCATCGCGCTCATCGGGATCTTCGCAATCGCGAGTGGCGCGACCGCCATCGCCGGCGAGCGGCAAGCCGGGACGCTGGAGGTGGTCCTCGCCCGCCCGCTGCCGCGGCGCACCTACCTGGTCACCCAGGAGGTATCGGTCCTCGCAGTGGTCGCGCTGCTGGTGGCCCTCCTCCTGGTGGGGATGACCGTCGGCGCGGTCACCCAGGGATATGCAGCTGAGCTCGGCCTGGGCTGGATGCCGGTTGTCTGGCTCAACGGGTTCCTGCTGTGGGCAGCCTTCGCTACGTTCAGCCTTGCCGCCTCGGCGAGCTTCGACCGGCCCGGTCCCGCCATCGGCCTGGCATTGGCGTACCTGCTGGTCAACTACTTCGTCGAGATCCTCGGCTCGTTCTGGGATGCCGCGAGGTGGACCCAGGAGTACTCCCTCTTCCACCACTTCGAGCCTACCGAGATCCTCGGCGGCCGACCGGACCCGTTGGACTTCCTGTTGCTGGCGGTCGTCGCACTCATCCCGTTGGTGTTCGCCCTCTGGCTCTTCCCGCGTCGCGACCTGGCGGCTCCCGCCTAGCCACCGCCCGGGGCGGCAGCCTCACGCCCCTCGGTCGCGAGGCGCAGCGCTTGCTCGAGATCCATCGCCTGGCCATCCGCGAAGGCGGCCGCATTCGACCGGTCGTTGATGAGCTCTTTCGGGATGAAACCGATCGACTCGCGATTGAGCTGGCCCAGCCCGGTTTGCGTCGTGGTCTGGAGCGTGCTCGCCGCCCCCGCCAGCCGCATCGCGCGGACGGTGTCGCCGCGCGCAAACCAGTAGGTCGCCCAGGCATCCAGGGTCAGGGCGTAGCCGCTCACGTCGTTCGCCTCACGAAAGAGCTCCAGCGCACGGCGGAGGTACTCGTCCATGCGATCCAGGTCGTGATGGAGATGCTCGACGAGCGCCCCCAGGAAGAGTGCCCAGGCCAGATCGAACCGGTTGTCGAGCTCCGTGAAGATGGCGATCGCCTCATTCGCCCGGCGCCTGGCCTCGTCGACATGCCGGCCGAAGTAGTTGGCATTCACCAGCCCCCAGACTGCGCGGCCCTCCGCTGCACGGTCGCCAAGCCGGCGGTAGATCGCGAGGGCTTGCTCAGACAGGTCGATCGCGATATCGCTGTCCCCCAGACCAACCGAGTAGGTGAAGCTCACGTTGTAGAGCTCATCGGCCTCGGCGTGCTCGTCTCCTCGCTGGCGCGCGAGGCCCAGCGCCCGCTCGTAGTAGGCGCGTGCGGCCGGCATCTCTCCCATCCAGTACTCGATGCCGCCAGCGGCCTCGAGCGCCCGCTCGAGGACCACCGGGTCGGCGTCGGCGCCGGAGAGGTCGAGAACGCGCAGGGTCCGGTCCCGAGCCTCGGCGAGATACCCGCGCATCTGCCAGAAGCGCCAGCAGCCCGCGAGCAGGCGAAGCGCCGTCGGCGCCTTGTCGGCAGCGGTGGCCCAGGAGAGGGCGGCGCGCAGGTTGTCGTGCTCGAGCTCGAACCGGTCGAGGATTGCCCGCTGGTCCGGGCCCGTGATCACCGCGGCGCCGGCCTCGGCGAAGGACAGGTAGAAGGATGCGTGACGCTCCGAGAGGCCATCGTGCTCGCCGGCGACGACGGCCTGTTCGGCGGCGAACTCCCGGATGGTGTTCAGCATGCCGAAGCGAGGCTCGCCATCGGGACCCGGGACCTGGAAGACCAGGCTCTTGTCGACCAGCGAGCCCACCCCGTCGAGCAGCTCCATGGAGTCGACGGCGGTTCCCGGATCCGGGACGACGGCCTCGAGTCCGTCGAAGGTCGCTCCGCCGGCGAACACCGAGATTCGCGCGAAGAGGCGGCGCTCGGGCTCGGAGAGCAGGTCATAGCTCCACGCGATCGCGCCACGCAGCGTCTGCTGGCGGGCGGGGAGGTCGCGCGCGCCTCCCGAGAGCAGGGCGAGCTGGCCGCCGAGACGCTGGAGGATCGCCTCCGGCGAAAGGACACGCACCCGCGCGGCCGCCAGCTCGATCGCAAGCGGCAGGCCGTCGAGACGCACGCAGATTTCGGCGACCGCCGGCGCATTGGCGTTGGTCACCGCGAAGTCCGGCTTGACCGCCATCGCGCGCTCGATGAACAGCGCCACCGACGCGTACTGGCTGAACGACGCGAGATCTGCCAGCCGGTGCGTGTCCGGCAGGCGCAGCGGCGGGACCGGGTACTCGTGTTCGCCGTACACGTGCAACGCCTCGCGGCTCGTGACCAGCACCGTGAGCTGCGGGGCTCGGCTCAGGAGCTCGGCCACGCCCGCGGCCGCCGCGGCGACCTGTTCGAAATTGTCGAGCACCAACAGCACCCGCCGCGACCCGAGGTGCTCGGCGAGCCGATCGAAGGCGTGGCCGCCGGGATCGGGCAACCCCATCGCCTGGGCGATGGTCGGCGCGACGAGGTCCGGTTCGCTGATTGACCCGAGCGGCACCCAGTACACGCCATCGGGGAAGCGCTCGACCTCGTCAGCGGCGACCTGAAGTGCCAGGCGGGTCTTGCCCGTCCCGCCGGGCCCGCTCATCGTCAGGAGGCGGGCATCGGCCAGCAGCCGCTCGGCTTCCGCCAGCTCTGCCTCGCGGCCGAGGAACGAGGTCATCTGGGTGGGCAAGTTGTTGGGGACGGCATCCAGCGTCCGGAGCGGAGGGAATTCGCTCCGCAGCCCGCCAATCACCAGGTCGGCGAGGTGTTCCGGACGCGAAAGGTCTTTGAGCCGATGCTCCCCCATCTCGCGCAGGCGCACACCCAGCGGCAGCGCCCCGTCGACGAGGCTGCGGGTCGTCGCCGATATGAGGACCTGCCCGCCATGGGCGGCAGACGAGATGCGAGCGGCGCGGTGAACGTCGAGGCCGACGTAGGTTTCCCCCTGGAGGAGGCCCTCACCGGTGTGCAGGCCCATCCGCACGCGGACGGAGGCGGCATCGCTCCAGGGCTCGCCCGCCAGCGCCCGCTGGGCGTCGATGGCCGCGCCGACCGCGGCAGGAGCGCTGGGGAAGGCGACGAAGAACGAGTCGCCCTCTGTGCCCACCTCTGTCCCTCCATGCGCCCGGATGGCGTCGCGGACGATCTCGTGGTGACGTGCAAGGATCGCCGGATAACGGTCGCCAAGCGCCTGAAGCAGCTTGGTCGACCCCTCGATATCGGTGAAGAGGAACGTAACCGTCCCGGTCGGGAGCGCGACGGTCATGCCGATCCGGTTGCTCGCGATGCCACTTCAACGTCACCGCCCGATGCGGCGCGCGCCGCGCCGTGAGCCAGGACGCTGGCGACCGCCGCCTCCGGAGCAACCTGCTCGCCCTCTCGCCAGGCGGCCGCCGTCTCGGGGTCGTCGCGCATCGGCATGGGGTCGAAGCCGATGAGCGTGCGGTTCGTCACGTTGAGTCCCGTGCCGCTCTGGCGTTCGAGGGCGGCCACCGTTCCGGCGATGTGCGCGGCGCGCAGGCGGTCGCCGTGAGCGAGCTCGAGGGCCGCAATGGCGTCAAGGACCAGCGTGTAGCCCGAGACATCGCCGGCGTCCGAGAAGATCTGGAGCGCCTCGGCGAGGTCATCCCAGGCAGTGTCGAGGTGGCCGTCTCGGACGGCGAGCAGGCCGAGATCGTATTGGGTCCAGCCGACGAGGAAGCTGTCGTCGTGCCGCCGGAACACGGGAAGCGAGATCTCGAACGATGTTTGTGCGCGGTCGTACTCGCCAAGCGTCCAGATCGTGCTCCCCTCGACCCAGTGCGTCTTGGCGACCCCCAGCTCGTCGCCGATCGAGCCCCAGATCGCTCGCGCCTCCAGGTTCGCGGCGGTCGAGCGATCGAGGTCGAACGAGGCGCTGTACGGACCGTAGGCGAACGCGAGGTTATAGAGGCTCTCCGCCAGCTTGCCCTGATCGTCCAAGGTGCGTCGGATCATGGCGCAGGCCTCGTAGTGTTCCGCCACGCCGGCGAAGTCGGCCCGCCACCAGGCGAGGCCGCCGGCCGCCTCGAGCGCATCGGCCTGCTCGTCGGGATGGGCATCCGCGCCCGCCAGCGCGAGCGCCTGGCGGGTGCGGCTGGTCCCCTCGACGAGATACCCGCGCATCTGCCAGAACCGCCAGAGGCCGCTCACCAGCGAGAGGGCGGCGACGGTCTCGTCGTGCTCGACCATCCAGTCAAGGGCGGCGCGCAGGTTGTCGTGGTCCGCCTCGAGCCAGTCGAGCCAGCGACGCTTGTCACTGGCCAGCAGCTGCGGCCTCGCCAGCGCGACCAGGTCGCCGAAATGCTCGGCATGTCGCCGGCGCAGCTCCTCCGCGCGGCCGCTCTCGACCAGCCGCTCAACGGCGTAGTCGCGGATCGTGCCCAGCATCAGGAAGCGGGGCTCCTCGTCGAGATCGGCGACCTGGCGCAACAGGCTCTTTTCGACCAGGGAGCTCAGGCCGTCGAGCATGTCGATCTTCAGCTCCTCACCGGGGCAGACCGAGTCGACGGCATCGAGCCGTGCACCGCCGGCGAAGACCGCCAGGCGCCGGAAGAGAGCGGCCTCGTCGGGGGTCAGGAGGTCGTAGCTCCAGTCGATCGCGCCGCGCAGCGTCTGCTGGCGCTCGGGCCGATCCCGAGCGCCACCCGAGAGGAGGCTGAGCCGATGGTCGAGCCTGGTGAGCATCGCCTGCGGGCTCAGGACGTTGATCCGCGCGGCCGCCAGCTCGATGGCCAGCGGCAGCCCGTCGAGCCGGGAGCTGATCTGGGCCACGGCGGGCGCGTTCTCGTTGGTCACCGTGAAGTCCGGCTTGACTGCCATCGCTCGCTCGATGAAGAGGGCGACCGCCTCGTACTGGCCCAGTGACTCGGGCGTCTCATTCCCGCGGAAGGTCGGCGTGGCCAGCGGCGGTACCGGGTACTCGCGCTCGCCGTAGATGTGCAGGGCACTGCGGCTGGTGCCCAGGACGGTCAGCTCCGGTGCGGCGGCCAGGAGCTCGGAGATGCGCGGCGCGGCGTCGGCGACCTGCTCGAAGTTGTCGAGGATGAGGAGCATCCGCCGCTGGCGAAGATGGTCGATGAGGGCGGCCATCGGCGTCAGGCCGCCGCGATCGGCGAGGCCCAGCTCCTGGGCGATCGTCCCGGGGACCAGCTCCGCGTCACGCAGCAGCGAGAGCGGCACGAAGAAGATGCCATCCGGGAAGCGCTCGGCGAGCCGCGCGCCGACCTGGAGCGAAAGCCGTGTCTTTCCCGTCCCGCCTGGCCCGGTCAGCGTCAGGAGCCGGGTCTTGGCCAGGAGCGCCTCGACCTCGCCGAGCTCGTGCTCGCGGCCCAGGAAGCTGGAGAGCTGCGTCGGCAGATTATTGGGGGTCGCATCGAGCGTCTTGAGCGGCGGGAACTCCGAAGAGAGGCCTTCAATCACGAGCTGGTGGATCCGCTCGGGGCGCGACAGGTCCTTGAGACGACGGGTGCCGAGGTCGCGAAGGGTGACGCCGGCCGGCAGGGCGCCCTCGGTCAAGGCGCGTGTCGTGTCGCTGAGCAGCACCTGCCCGCCATGGCCGGCCGCAGCGATGCGTGCGGCGCGGTGGACGTCGATCCCCACGTAGTCGCTGCCGGCGAGGGTGCCCTCGCCGGTGTGCAGGCCGATGCGGACGCGGATCGCCGTTCCTTCCGCCCATTCATGAGCAGCAAGGGCACGCTGCGCACCGATCGCGGCGGAGATGGCGCCGGCCGCCGTGGGGAACCCCACGAAGAACGAGTCGCCCTCCGTGCCGACCTCGGTGCCCCCACCCTCTTCGATGGCCGCGCGGACGATCTCGCGGTGGGCGGCGAGCAGCGCCGGCCACCCGTCTCCGAGTCGCTCGGCGAGGTGGGTGGACCCCTCGATGTCGCTGAAGAGGAAGGTGACGGTGCCGGTGGGGAGGCTGGACATGTGGTCGCGGCAGCGTAGCGGTGCCGAGCAGTTTCCGTCGCGCGGCCCGTCGGCAGCAAGGGGGAATGCCCTGTACCCTCCGCGCTCATGGCCCTGGCCCGCGACGATCGCCCAGCCAACCCGTTCGTTGGCCTCGCCCACCGCCCGGTGCTCACCGCCGTCCTGGGCGCGCTGTGCATCGCCTTCTCGGCGGTCCTCGTCCGCCTCTCCGGCGCGTCCCCGGCGACCGCGGCCATCTTCCGTTGCGCCTACGCCCTCCCGTTGCTCGGCCTCCTTGCCTGGATCGAGCGCCGCGCCTACGGTCCGCGCCCAGCGGCCCAGGTGCGACTGGCGATGCTGGCCGGCATCTTCTTCGCGGTCGACCTGGTGGTCTGGCACCACACCATCGAGTTCATCGGCGCGGGCCTGGCGACGGTATTGGGCAACACCCAGGTCGTGATTGTCGCGCTGCTGGCCTGGCTGCTCCTCGGCGAGCGGCCGTCGAACCGCGTGCTGGCCGCCCTGCCGATCGTGCTGGCCGGGGTGGTGCTCATCTCGGGCGCCATCGGCTCAGGCGCCTATGGGAGCAACCCGCTGGCTGGCGTCCTCACCGGGGTCGCGACCGGCTTCGCGTACGCAGGCTTCCTGCTCGTCCTGCGCCGCGGCAACGCCGACCTGCGTCGGCCGGCGGGACCGCTCTTCGACGCCACCTGGGTGGCGGTGCTGGCCTCGATCGCCATGGGCCTCCCGCTCAACGAGGTGAACCTGGTCCCGTCCTGGCCCGGCCATGCGTACTTGATCGCGCTGGCGATCTCCTCGCAGGTCATCGGCTGGCTGTTCATCAGCGTCTCGCTGCCCCGCCTGCCGGCGGCCCTGACCAGCGTCATCCTCACCATCCAGCCGGTCGCCGCGGTGTTGCTTGGGATCGTCCTCGTCAACGAGCACCCGTCGGCGGTCCAGCTGGTCGGCGGGGTCGCCATCCTCGCCGGCCTGATGCTGGCAACCCTCCGTCGCCGCCCGAACGCGGATCCCATCGCCGAACCCGAGCTGGGGTGAACCGGACGTCCAGGGCCTCCGACCTGCCGAGTATCGTGTGAGGCCGATGGCGCTCGGCACCACGCTCCTCACCGGCAGCGGCAGGCTGTGCCTGGCGCAGCGAGATCCCGCGCTCCGGGCCGAGACGCTCTCGCCCTGGGCCCTCGTCGTCCGTGATGCGCGCATCGCATGGGTCGGTCCACCCAGCGACGTTCCGGCCGATCTGCGCCCGGACGGCGTCGTGGACCTGGATTCGGCGCTCGTCACAGCTGGACTGGTGAACGCGCACACCCATCCTCTCTTCGCCGGGGACCGATCCGACGAAGCGGCTGCTCGCCTGGCAGGTGAGCCGTACAGCGGCGGCGGCATCCTGCGCACGGTGGCCGCGACGCGCGCCGCATCGGACGGGGAGCTGGTCGACGCGGCACGCGGCCGGCTCCGCGCGGAGCTTGCCGCCGGCACCACCACCGTCGAGTGCAAGTCCGGCTATGGGCTCTCGACTGATGAAGAGTTGCGGTCCCTGCGCCTCATCGGCCTCGCGGCTGAGAGGGTCCCCGTCCGGGTATTGCGCACCTTTCTCGGCGCGCACGCGGTTCCCGCGGAGGCCGCATCGGCCGCGGACTACGCCGGGGTCGTGGCGGACGACATGCTCCCGGAGGTGGCTCGAGGTGGCCTCGCCGAGTTCTGTGACGTCTTCTGTGACCGCGGCTTCTTCTCGCTCGAGGAGACCGAGCGCATCCTGAGTACCGCGGGTCGGCTCGGCCTTGGGATGCGGATGCACGCCGACCAGCTGACCCGCAGCGGCGCCACCGAGCTCGGGGTCCGGCTGGGGGTGACCAGCGTCGACCACCTCGAGCAGCTCGACGCGGCGGGCATCGCCGCGCTCGCGGGCTCGTCGACGGTCGCCACCTTGCTCCCCGCCCCGGCCGCGGTCCTCCGCTCGCGCATGCCGCCCGCCCGCGCCCTTCTGGATGCGGGGGTGACCGTCGCGCTGGCAAGCGACGCGAACGCGGGGACCTTTGGCGGATGGGGCCAGATGCCCCTGATCGTCGGGTTGGGGGCGACGCTGCTCGGGATGACCGTCGAGGAGGCCCTTGCCGCGGCGACCGCCGGCGGCGCGGCGTCGCTGGGGATCGCCAATGACCGCGGGCGTGTGGCACCCGGATTCGCCGCCGACCTGGTGGCCTGGGATGCCGAACACGAGGGAGCCTTCGCGCTCAACCTGGGTGCCGTGCGAGCCGAGCGCGTCTGGGTCGGCGGCGCGGAGGTCCTCGGTTGAGGACCCGCCCTCGCCTGGAGGGCGGGTACGTCGGCCCCGTTCAGGACGCCTTGGGCAGGTCCACGTAGAGCAGCTGCTCGCGGCGAACGCCGCGACCCACGAGCCGAGCAAAGAGGTCCGGCAGGTACCAGCGCAGGAAGAAGAGGCGGCAGCCGAGGCAGTAGCCGGTCGAGGCGAGCAGCACCTGGAGCGCGATCACCGCCAGCGCCGGCAGCCAACCCCACGGTCGGACGCCGGCGGCCAGGAGCACGGTCGCCAGCCCCAGGAAGATCGCCCCCAAGGCCTGCGCGAAGCGCGGCGGGATCTCGTGCTCGAGCTCGGACGGGCCGATGGAAAAGACTCGCCGGATCACCGGCCAGGGCCGGGAGAAGATGAACCACCGCGTCCCGAGCGAGGCCGAGAGCGCAAGGAACACGCCCACGAACGTCACCAGCGGCCAGAAGTTCAGCGCGAGGGCGAGGGCGATGGTGACGGCCGAGGTGGCAGCTCCGAACCGCTGGGCGCGCGGGTCGATCCAGCGACCGGAGGCCGGGCGGGCCTCAGCGGCGGTCGATGCAGGGATGGTGATGGGCTTGGAACGGGCGAGGAACACGAGGGCCTCCTCAGGAAGGGGGGCGGACCAACGACGGGCACGTCGCTGCTGAGCGCGGACGCGCCGGGAATGGCGGGGAACGCCGGGAGAATTACGCGGCGGCGCCCCGCCGCGTACAGGTGGAGGGCTCGCCCTCGAGACGGCACAGCAGGTCGCAGGCGCTGGGGGCGCGTCGCGAGCTCACCGGGATGAGGTTTGGCTGCTGAGCGTCCATCGTCGCCGCAGGATAGCCGTCATCGCGGATACGCACAACGGCCGCTGCGTCCGTTGACGTCCGCGCTAGGCTTCCCATGCCCAATGCAGGACTCGCCCTACGCCACCCCGATCCGCGCGCTGTACCTGACAGCACTGCTCGTCTTCGTGGTCACCGTCGTGATCGGCATCCTCAACGGGCTCGACGTCGTCACCTTCAACCACGACCAACTGTTGACCCACGTCCACTCGGGAACCCTGGGCTGGATTACGCTCTCGGTGATCGCGACGGCCTTCTGGATCTTCAGTGACGATGGTGGCCAGCCCGTCGGCCAGGCCTCGACCCGCGGGCTCGCGTGGCTGGGGGCGATCGCCGTGCCGGTCTACGTCGCCGCTTTTTACACCGGGAACCTCCCGGCCCGGGCGATCTTCGCACTGCCGGTGCTGGCCACCATCGTCTGGTTCCTGGGCTGGCTCGTGCGGGCGCTGCGGGCGGGCCCCGTCAACATCGCGCGCGTCGGTGCCGTGGCGGCAGTCATCGCGCTCCTTGTGGGTGGCACGTTAGGCACCCTCATCCAGATCCAGGACGCCACGCATGCGCAGATCTTCCCGTCGAGCAGCGACCCCATCGGCGGCCATGCATCGGCCATGGCCTTCAGCTACCTGATCCTGTTCGGGATGACCCTCGCCGACTGGCGGCTGCGCGGGGTCCAGGCCGGACGGTTGCCTCGCGCGGGCCTCGTCCAGATCGGGCTCCTGCTGGTTGCGGGCGTCCTGCTCACCGGGGGCGTGCTGTTCAACATCCAGCCGCTGCTGATGCTCAATCTGCTCTTCGAGCTCGCGGCCGTCGCCGTCTTCGTCTGGCGGATGCTCCCGTCCCTGCGCGCGATCAACTGGATGGGGACGGGCAGCGCCCGGCAATTCGGAATCAGCGCAGTGTTCGTCGTTGTCGATGTCGCGCTGGTGGTCGCACTGATCATCACCTTCATCGGGGCCGCCGGTGACATCAACAAGATCCCGCTCGGCCTCCTGATCGCGAGCGATCACGCGGTCTTCATCGGGGTCATGACCAATGCGATCCTCGCCCTTCAGCTCCTCTCCGCGGAGCGAGCCGGAACGCTCAACGCCGGGCTCTCGCAGATCGTCTTCTGGGGCGTCAACGTTGGCCTGGTGGGGTTCCTCTTCGGCTTGATCCTGAACGCAGCCATCCTCAAGGAGATCTTCACCCCGATCATGGGTGTGAGCCTGCTGGTCGCCATCGGCGCCTTCAGCCTCCAGCTCTGGTCGGAGCGTGAGCCGATGGCGACACAGGCCTGACCGCCCCTCCCCCTATCATTCGCGCATGACGGAGCGCTACGACATCGCGATCATCGGGGCGGGGGCGGCCGGCGAAGCAGCGGCACATTACGCCGGCTCACGGGGGGCCCGGGTGGCGATCATCGAGCGCGACCTGTTCGGCGGCGGCTGCCCGTTCTGGCAGTGCATGCCGTCCAAGGCGCTGCTGCATGCCGCCGCGGTGCACCACGCCGGCGGCGATTTTCCCTGGCAGCGTGCGAGCGACTTCCGTGACTGGATGATCAGCCGCGAGAAGATCGACTATCCGGACGACTCCGGCCACGTCAAGGAGCTCGAGGCGTCGGGCGCGACGCCCGTCCGCGGCATGGCCCGCTTCACCGGCCCCGGCCGGCTGGAGGTGGCGCCGAGCGGCGGATCGTCGGCAGACGCACCAATCGCCCTCGAGGCGACCAACGTCATCGTCGCGGTCGGCTCGCACTCGAAGATCCCGCCGCTCCCCGGCCTCGACGGGATCGAGTTCTGGACAAACAAGATGGGGACCGGGACGCGCGAGCTGCCCGACGGCCTGGTCGTGCTGGGCGGCGGCCCATCCGGCGTGGAGCTGTCACAGGTCTACGCGCGGTATGGGGTGGCGGTGACCATCGTCCACCCGCGGGATCGGATCCACGATCGCGAGCATCCGCTCAGCTCCGAGTTCCTGGCCAAGGGCCTGGAGCGCGATGGCGTGACGCTGAAGCTGGGAGTCCGCGCAGTGGGCGTGCGTGCCCGCGCCGGCACCAACGGACGCCACGTCGTCGACCTGTCCGATGGGTCCACCGCGGAGGGCGAGGCGATCATGCTGACCATCGGCCGCGAGGTGCCGCTCGAGGACCTCAACCTGGGCGCCATCGGCGTCGAGGCCGTCGACGGCCGGGTCCGCTCGGACGACCACCTTCGCATCGCGCCGAACGTCTACGTCGCCGGCGACATCGCCGGACCGGAGCTCCATACCCACACCGGGCACTACCAGGGCGAGATGGCCGCGATGCTGGCACTCGGCGACGACGTCATCCCGGACCTGCGTGCGATCCCCCGCGCGACCTACACGGATCCTGAGACCTCCTCGGTGGGACTCATGGTCGAGCAGGCGCAGGCCAAGGGGATCGACGCGGTGGAGTTCACCCAGGACCTGGCCACCACGGCGCGCGGCGAGGTCATCGAGGCGCAGGGCCACGTGACGATCGTTGTGGATCGGGCCAAGCGGACCCTCGTCGGCGCCTTCATGGCCGGCCCGGCGGTGAGCGAGACGATCCACGAGGCGGTGCTCGCGGTGAAGGCCGGCATCTCGATCGACGTGCTGGCGGACACCATCCACGCCTTCCCGACCACCGCCCGCGTGCTCGGCACGGCCTTCATCGAGGCCTCGCGCTCCCTCAAGCGGCCGGCATAGGCGATCCCTGGGGAGGGGCCGATCCGGGGAAGCGTTGGCGGAAGCCGCTATAACCTCGCCATTGCAGACCAACTCCTAGACATTGGCCTCTTGTGGAGCCATCCTACCGGGGTATGGCGACACCAGTTGGGCGAGGGAGTGGAAAAGTCCGCCTCGGCCAGGCGGCCGACATGCTGGGAGTGTCGGTTGACACGCTTCGGCGATGGGAAGCCGATGGCCGGCTCCCCATGGAGCGCTCCGCGGGCGGCCAGCGCGTGGTGGATCTCGCCGAGGTCTCGCGCCTCGCCGACGAACGTCGCCTCGCATCACGAGACCGTCCGATCGTCGCGCAATCGGCGCGCAATCGCTTCTCCGGCATTGTCACTCGCATCGAACGCGACCGGGTGGCAGCGGTCGTCGAGGTCCTCGCAGGGCCACATCGCGTGGTCAGCCTGATGACCGCCGAGGCGATCGACGACCTGGGGCTACGGGTCGGAGACGAGGCGGTGTGCGTCGTCAAGGCCACCAACGTCGTCGTCGAGATCCCGTCTCCGCGGGAGGGGTAGCCCGTGCGGTCGTCGATCCGTCTGGCGCCCGCCTTCGCGGTACTTCTCCTCGCAGGTTGCTCACCGGCAGCCTCCTCGGCTCCAGGTGCGCAACGTTCGATCTCCGCATCGAATCTCACCGTCTACGGCGCCGCATCGCTGAAGACAGCCCTCGAACGGCTCACGGTGGCGTATGAGGCGGCCACCCCGGGCGTGACTGTCACCGTCTCGACCGACTCGTCCGCCGCACTCGAAACGAAGATCGAGCAGGGCGCGCCCGCAGACCTCTTCCTCTCCGCTGACACGGCAAACCCCCAGAAGCTCGTGGACGGCGAGCTGGCAGACGGCGGGGTGGTGCGATTCGCGGGCAACCGCCTGACGATCATCATCCCGAAGGACAATCCAGCAGCGATTCACAAGCCGGTCGACCTGGCGAAGCCAGGGGTGAAGATCATCGCCGCCGGCGATGCGGTACCGATCACCAAGTACGCGAGCCAGCTGGTGGCGAACCTCGCCGAGCAACCGGGCTACCCCACCGACTTCGTAGCAAGGTACGCCGCGAACATCGCATCGAAAGAAGACAGCGTCGCGGGCGTCGTCTCCAAGGTCGCACTCGGCGAGGGTGACGCGGGAATCGTGTACATCACCGACGCCACGTCATCCTCGAACGTCACCGCCATCGCGGTGCCGGACGCGGCCAACGTCCATGCGACCTATGGCGCCGTGGTGATCAAGGCCTCGAAGCACATCGGCGGCGCGCGTGCCTTCCTGACCTGGCTGGCGGGGTCGGTCGCCCAGTCAATCCTCGCTTCCCTCGGGTTCCTTTCCCCGTCGTGACTGGCGACGGCGACCGCGTCGTCACCGGCTCCCGCCGCGCGCGATCGCCCGGGGCCAGCCAATCAGCCTCGGTCGTGCCGGTTGCCCGCCGCAGCCGTAGCCTCCTGTACCTGGGCGGCGGGCTGGTGGCCCTCCTCCTCTCTCTGCCCGTCGTGGCCCTCCTCATCAGAGCCATCGTCGGGGGATCCCTCGCGGATGCGGTGGGGTCGCGGGTCGTTCTCGATGCTCTGTCGCTCAGCCTCGTGACGACCGGCGTCAGCCTTATTCTCACGCTCGCTCTCGGCCTGCCCCTGGCGATGGTTCTGGCTCGGACGACGTTCAGGGGATCGTCGCTGCTGGAGACGATCGTCGATCTGCCGATGGTCCTACCACCGTCGGTTGCCGGCCTCGGACTCCTGCTGCTCCTGGGTCGACGAGGGGTATTGGGCGGGCCACTCGCGGCTCTCGGTCTGGAGATCCCGTTCACGACCGTCGCGGTGGTCATCGCACAGACGTTCGTCTCCGCACCGTTCTTCATTCGGTCCGCGCGGGTCGGCATCGCCGGCGTCGACCGCGATCTCGAGGACGCGGCGCGCGTGGATGGGGCCTCCGAGCCGCAGGTCTTCCGCAGCATCACGATCGCGCTCGCTGCTCCGGCCCTCGCCGCGGGCTTGGTCATGAGCTGGGCGCGATCCCTGGGAGAGTTCGGAGCCACGATCATGTTCGCCGGGAATATCAGTGGGCGCACGCAGACCCTGCCGCTGGTGGTCTATGGCGAATTCCAGGGAGGCAACATCGACAGCTCGATCGCCGCGGCCGCCGTCCTCGTGCTCGCTGCGTTTGGCGTCCTCTTCGCCGTTCGTGCCCTCCGCTGGGGACGCGCACTCGACCTGCGCTGAGGCGAATCGCGGCTCACCCAACTCGGTGCGACCAGGCGGCCAGGCCGCCTCTGCTACGCTCGCTGCGTGACCGCGACTGGCTCGTCCCCGGGTCCTGCCGAGCCCGGCGGAGCGGCGCGCCGAGCCGCCGCGTTGCGGATGGTGGTCCTGTTCGGCGTCGTCAGCCTCTTCGCCGACATGGTCTACGAGGGTGGTCGCTCGATCACCGGCCCGTACCTGGCCCTGCTCGGAGCGAGCGGCGCCGCGGTGGGGATCGTGGCCGGCGGCGGGGAGCTCCTCGGGTACGCGCTGCGACTTGTCTCCGGGCGTGTGGCCGATGCCACGCGCCTGTACTGGCCGCTGACGATCGCCGGTTATGTGGTCCAGATGGCGGCGGTTCCGGCCCTGGCGCTCGCCGGGAGTTGGCCGGCCGCGGCGGTGCTGATCATCCTCGAGCGGGTCGGCAAGGCGATGCGCAACCCGCCCCGCGACGCGATGCTCGCGGGGGCCTCGACCGAGATCGGCCGCGGCTGGGCGTTTGGGGTGCATGAGGCGCTGGACCAGGTCGGGGCGCTGGTCGGCCCGCTGCTGGCCGCGGGGATCCTGGCGCTGAAAGGCGACTACCCGCTCGCCTTCGCGATCCTGGCCATCCCGGCGGCCATCACCCTGGCGACGCTGGCGGTGACCCGCATGACCTATCCAGATCCGGGCGGCGTGTCCGCTCGCAAGGCCGATACACGCACGGAGGGCCTACCGAGCGAGTTCTGGCTGTACATCGCCGGTGCGGGCCTCGTCGCGGCCGGCTTCGCCGACTTCTCGCTGATGGCCTTCCACTTCGAGAAGACGGGCACCGTCGGCACCGCCCTGGTCCCGGTCTTCTATGCCGTGGCGATGGGCACCAGCGGACTCGGCTCGCTGCTCTTCGGCCGCCTCTTCGACCGCCGCGGGATCGTGATCCTCGTCCCGCTTACGGCGGTGACCGCCCTGTTCGCCCCGCTCGCCTTCCTCGGGAACGAGGGCGCGGCATTCGCCGGAACGATCCTGTGGGGAGTGGGCCTGGGGGTCCACGAGTCGGTGATGGCCGCCGCCGTGGCCCAGATCGTCCCGCAGGGCCGCGTGGCGTCCGCCTACGGCCTCTTCAACCTGGGCTACGGCATCGCCTGGTTCGCCGGGTCGGCGGTCATCGGCGTCCTGTACGACATCTCGATCCCCGCCCTCGTCGTCTTCTCCGTCCTCGCCGAGCTGGCGGCGATCCCGATCTTCCTTCGCCTGCGCCGCCATCCTGCTCTGCGGGGATCGGCTGGCGCTTGAGCCCGCGGTGCCGCGCAGTGTCACCGGACCGCCACGAAATGCCGCGAAATCGCGCCAATCCTCGGTCCTTGAGAATTGCGTTGCGGAATCGGCTTCGTGTCGCCTGGACGGCCCGTAACTCTCAGAAACCCGCGGCTTACGCCCACATCGCAGCTCGAATGCGGGCCATAACTCTCAATCCGTGCCGATTACGCGCGGCGGCGGCGCCCGACCGAACATCCGGCGCCTTCGGCCCGCGGTTGAAGCCCGTCGTGCGTCCTTCACCGATGGGTGGCACGATGCCCGCCTGATGACACACGAAGCCGGCGGCACGGCAACGGCACGAGCGACTACGACCGGGACCACCGTCGACACGCGCGGCCGACCGCTGCGCGACCTCCGCGTCTCGGTGACGGATCGCTGCAACTTCCGCTGCGTCTACTGCATGCCGCGCGACACGTTCGGACCGGACCACGCGTTCCTGCCGCGCGGCGAGATCCTGACCTTCGCGGAGATCACCCGGCTCGTCGCGATCTTCACCCGGCTCGGCGTGCACAAGGTCCGCCTGACCGGTGGCGAGCCGCTCGTCCGGCGGGACCTGGCCACCCTGGTCGCCATGCTCCGCGACAACCAGGCCATCACCGACCTGACCCTGACGACCAACGGCTCCCTGCTCGCGGCCAACGCGAGGGCACTTGCGGGGGCAGGCCTCGACCGGGTCACCATTTCGCTCGACGCGCTCGACGACCCGACCTTCGGCCGCATGAACGACGCGCACTTCCCCGTTGCCCGCGTGCTCGAAGGGATCGAGGCGGCGGAGACCGCGGGGCTCGGGCCCATCAAGGTCAACATGGTCGTGAAGCGCGGCTGGAACGAGGCTGCGGTCCTGCCCATGGCCCGCCAGTTCCGCTGGTCCGGCCGGACGGTGCGGTTCATCGAGTACATGGACGTAGGACATTCGAACGGCTGGCGGTTGGACGACGTGGTCCCGGCGTCCGAGATGCTCGCGATGATTTCCGCGGAGTTCCCACTCGAGCCGATGGCGCCCGCCGAGCGCGGCGAGGTGGCGCGACGCTACCGCTACGCGGATGGCGGGGGCGAGATCGGCCTCATCGCCTCGGTCACACAGCCGTTCTGCGGCGACTGCGTCCGCGCCCGGGTCAGCGCAGACGGCAAGCTGTTCACCTGCCTGTTCGCGGTCGTCGGGCACGACCTGCGCGCGCTCGTCCGCGGTGGCGCGAGCGACGATGAGCTCGAGGCCCGGCTGCGCCGCACCTGGAACCTGCGCGACGACCGGTACAGCGAGGTTCGCTCCGCGGAGACGGTTGACCTGCCGAAGGTGGAGATGAGCTACATCGGCGGCTGAACGGGCAGTCAGAGAGCCGGCTACGCCGTAACGAGACCGCAAGGTAGCCGAGCCCAGGATGGCGCCACAAACGCACGAGCTCGCGGCATTCAGCTCCGCGGCAGCGCACCAGCGCCCATCCAGGAGGCACAGCTCATGAACGATGACCATCCCCGGCAGGCATACGTGCCGCCGGACCCGTCCGCGGATCCGGCCGCGCCGGATCCTGCGCATCCGCGGCGAAGGCGGGCCAGCAGCAAGGCGAAGGCGGTAGCGCTCGGCGCGCTGCTCGTCGGTGGCGCCGGCGGCGCGGCGGTCTTTGGGCCGCTCGCCGCGAGCGCAGCCTCGCCATCGGCAAGCGCCTCGGCCAGTCCGTCTACCGGGGGTCATCCCGATGGTCCGGGCGGCCCTGGACAGGGTCATAGCGAGGCGGTCACTGATACCTCGGTCATCGCCACGGCGATCGGCATCACCGAGGCCCAGCTGCTCACCGAGCTCAACGCCGGCAAGACCCCGGCCCAGGTGGCCACCGCGCATGGCGTGGCGACCCAGAAGGTGATCGACGCCCTCGTCCAGGACGGCATCAACGAGCTCGCGGCCGACGTCAAGGCCGGCAGGCTGACCCAGGCCCAGGCCGATGCCCGCAAGGCGGACGTCACCCAGCGTGCCACCGACCAGGTCAACAACGGGTTCCGCGGCGACCCGCACTGAGCCCAACACTCGTCCAGCCCGTCAACCTATTCCGAAGGGAAACGTTGAACGGCGGCCGGTTCAAAGCCGGCCGCCGTCCACTGCCACTGGCTCGAGCCTGCCTCGAGCTCTCGAATCGCCCGGATCACCGATCGTCTGCGAACAGCACCCCGGGGTTCAGGGTGTATCCAGGGTCCAGGGCGCGCTTGATGGCGCGCATGGCGGCTATATCGGCATCCCCGCGATCCGCCGCGAGCCAGCGAACCTTGGCGACTCCGATCCCATGCTCGGCGCTCACCGCGCCATGCATCCGGATCGCCAACTCCAGGACCGCGTCGTCGACAGCATCGTCGTCCGGGTCGGGTCCCAGCACGTTGACGTGCAGGTTGCCGTCCCCCACGTGCCCGTAGATAAAGGTCCGCGCCGTCGGATCAACGCGCCGAATCGCCTCGCGTGCCGCCACGTCAAATGCGCCGATGCTCCCGATCGGCACCGAGACGTCGAGCTTGTGCGGGACGCCGGCCGCGTTGATCGACTCCGTGTGGGCCTCCCGCAGCTTCCAGAGCCGATGACGCCCGCCCTCGTCGCCGGCGACGACCGCATCGCGAGCCGGAAGCGCGGCAATGGCCTCGACCAGCTCCTCGGTCGGGTCGGTGGCGGCAGCACATTCGATAAGCAGGTAGCGCGGGTGCGGCTCTCGGAATGGCGCCTCGCCACCGGCATGGGCAAGCACCACCCGCATTCCCTCGTCATCGAACACCTCGGCCGCGGTCAGCGTCGCTAGCCGGCGCCGCAGGTCAGCTGCCAGGGCGGCCGCCCGGCCGGCGTCGTCGACCGCCAGGATCGCCACCGCGCGGCGCGCGAGGAGCGGGACGAGGCGCAGCCGGACGCGGGTGACGACCGCCAGTGTTCCCTCGGAGCCGGCGAGCAGCGCCGGAAGCGGGTAACCGGTGTTGTCCTTGACGAGGCCGGGGAGGCGGCGCACGACCGACCCACCGGCCAGGACCGCCTCGATCCCCACGATTTGCTGGCGCATGGCGCCGTAGCGGACGACGTTGACCCCGCCCGCGTTGCTGGCGACCATGCCGCCAACCGTCGCCGAATCGCGCGAGCCCATGTCGACCCCGAAAGCCCATCCAGCTCGGCGCGCATGCTGCTGGAGGGCGGAGAGCACCACCCCCGCCCCGGCCGTGACCTCGCCGGCGACGTGGTCCACTGGCTCGAGGTCGCGTAGTCGTAGCGTCGAGAGGACCACCTGCGGGCGCGGCGTGCCGTGCTCGTCGAGGGGAGCCGTGGCCCGCGGGACGCTGCCACCGACCAATCCCGTGTTGCCGCCCTGGGTCACGACCGCTGCCCCGCGCTCCCCGCAGGCCCTGAGCACCGAGGCAACCTCATCGACCGAACCCGGCCGGACGACCGCGGCGGCGACCCCGTGAAAGCGGCGTGACCAGTCGGTCTCATGGGTGGCCCGCAGGTCCGCGTCGAGCAGGAGATGGGACGCGCCGACCGCCCCGCGAAGCGAGGCCGCCAGGTCGTCGGAGAGAGCAGTGCCATCGGCCCGGAGGCTCATGCCGGCAAGGCTAGCGACTGCCTGCCGGACGCGTCGGGCCTCGCCCGGGCCAAAGGTCCCGAAGATGCCCCTGCCATCTGTCACATCACCGTCCCTGATCGAGCCATACGCAGATCGGGACTATCCGTCGATTGGTTCCGTGCGCTCGTCCCCCTAAGGTTGCGATACCGAACCGGCTGCTGCCGGATGGTTCCTCACATTGGGGGCGAAAGCCTTGGATCCCTACCGCGTTCTGTACGTCGATTCCCTCGCGCCGGAGTCCGTGATCCGGGCCGCCTATCGCGCGCTCGCCCGTGTCTACCACCCTGACCACAACCTCGACCCCGATGCCAGCGAACGCATGGCGGAGCTCAATCGCGCCTTCGCCATGGTGGGCAATTCAGGCGCCCGCGCCGCCCACGACCGCATGCACCGGCGCGGCCGAGCCGCCACCGACACACCTCCGGACGCTCCTGCGCCACCGCCCACGGTCGTCGTCTCGCCCCGTTCGACAGGAAACCGGTGGAGGCCCGCCACCGAGGTCGCGCCGGAAGCCGCCGCGGTGATGGACTTCGGCCGCTACGAGGGCTGGCGCCTTGCCGATATCGCCCGCGCCGACCGCGACTACCTGCGCTGGCTGTACCGCAGCTCAGGCGGCGGCCGCTTCCGGGGTGCGATCGACCGCCTCATGGCCGCCTCGCCCGCGTAACACCTCCGGGTCTCGTGCCCCGGCCGATCCCGATCGCCGGTTCGTCGGCGACCTGGCTTAGCACCTGGTCGACGTAGGAACGGACGGCGTCTGCCAGGCCGATGTCGCGTCCCGCGGCCTCCGACGCGTACCAGCGGTGATCAAGGATCTCGTGATAGAGCTCGGCCGGCTCGAGCTTGCCGCGCAGCTCGGCGGGGATGGCCGCCAGTGCCGCCTCGAAGCTCTCGATGCGCCATCGCGAGGCGCCGACCGCCTCCAGGACCGGGTGGCCGGTTCGCCGCTCCAGGTCCGCCTTGTAACCCCATAGGTCATTGAGCAGCCGCCGCGCCTGGTTTTCGCCGGCCAGGATGCCGGTAAGCGCGTACAGCCGGCGCCGATGGTGGCCCGGTTCGACGACCCGGGTGGGAAGCCGGAGGCGGAATCCGCCGTCGGTCGTCACCAGCTCGATCTCGTCCACGTCGAATCCCAGGTCGTTGAGGCGCTTGAGGCGCGCGTCGAGCCGATATCGCTCATCGGGTCGGAAGACATCGTCACCGGTCAGCTCAGCCCAGAGCCGTTCGTAGCGCGGGCGAACCTGGGCGGCCAGTGCGAACGCGTCAAGGTCGGCGAGCCGTTCCGCCGCGTCACCTTCGGCAGCGATCAGGTCGAGCAGCTCACCAGCGAAGTTCTCTTCCGCGATCTCCAGGTCGAAGGTGCGCTGCCCATCCGAGAGCTGCGGGTGGAGCTCCCCTGTCTCGGTGTCCACCACGTAGGCCGCCAGCGCGCCGGCATCGCGCCGGAAGAGGGTGTTGGACAGCGAGCAGTCGCCCCAGAAGAAGCCCGCCAGGTGCAGCCGCACGAGCAGGTCGGCCAGCGCGTCCAGCAGGCGGTTGCGCAGGTCCGGCACGCCGCGACCGGTGAACAGCAAGCGGTACGGCAGCGAGAAGTCGAGAAATCGCGTGATCAGGATCGCGTCGAGAGCATCGCCGTCGGCATTGGTCCCTCGCTCGGTGACGACGCCGACCAGCTGGACCACGGGCATTGAGCGCTCTTCGAGCTCGCGGAGGAGTCGATACTCGCGCTCGGCGAGCCGATCGGGGAGCTCCTTGAGGGCGAAGATGGCGCCGTCGTAGTCGACGAAGCGCACGACGTGCCGGCCGATCCCCGAGGTGGCCTCCACCAGCCGGTCGCTCTGCCACTGCTCGAGCGAGCGCTCCCAGGGCAGGTCCAGGAAGTCGGGCGGACCGGAACGGGTCAGCAGCTGCAGGCGCACGCCCGGCATGGTACGGGGTTTGGCGGCGCGCCCCGGCGACCCCACCAGGATCAGGTCCCGGACCTGCAGTTGACGCCTCAGGCGGCCGACGGCCATGCTCCGACGCACATGATCACCGTTCGCCGCGACCGCGAGATCCATGACACCAGCGGCGGCTGGTTCCGCGCGCGCTGGCACTTCAGCTTCGACACCTACCGCGACCCGGAGAACGACAGTTTCGGTGCGATGCGCGTCTTCAACGACGATCGCCTGATTCCCGGCGCCGTCTGGCCACTCCATCCGCATCGCGACGTCGAGGGCCTCACCTACGTGGTCGAGGGCACCTTCGGGCACCAGGACAACGTGGGCGGGGCATACGGTCCGCTGCCGGCGGGATCGGTGCAGCGCATGACGCTGGGCTCGGGGGCGCTCCACTCGGAGCTCAACGCGTCGCAGACGGAGCCGATGCGCTTCATCCAGATCTGGATCCTTCCCGACACGCCGGACCTCGAGCCGGGGGTCGAGCAGAAGGTGTTCACCCGCGAGGAACGGACCAACCGGCTGCTCCAGGTCGTTGCACCCGTGGGCGACGAGGCCGTGCACCTCCACCAGGAGGCTTCGGTCCACGTCGCTCGCCTGGAGCCGGGGATGGAGGTTTCACACGAGATCGGTCCGGGTCGTGGCGTCTATGCCTACCTGATCGAGGGCGGCGCGACGTTCAACGGCGAAGATCTCGCTACCGGCGATGCCGCCAAGGTGACCGATGAGCCGCAGCTCGTCGTCCGGGCCAGCGAGCCGAGCGAGCTCATCCTGGTCGACGTGCCCATGACCTTCGAGCCGGTCGGTATCTGGCGCGGACGGATCTGAGGCGTCCGATGGCGCAGTTCGACCTCGCCCCTGCCGAGCTGCGGGCGTACCGGCCGGATCTCCCGCAGCCGCCGGATCTCGACGCCTTCTGGGAGAGCACCTTGGCGGACGCGCGGGCGCACGAGGTGGCGCTCGCTGTAGAGCCCGCCGATTCGGGCCTGACGGCGGTTGACACCTTCGACGCGACCTTTAGCGGGTTCGGCGGCGATCGGATCAGTGGCTGGTTGCACCTGCCGCGAGGTGCAGTCGGGCCCCTGCCAGCGGTGGTCGAATACTGCGGATACGCGGGTGGGCGCGGGCTCCCACATGAGCGGATCCTGTGGGCGTTGGCCGGTTACGCGCACTTCGTGATGGACACCCGCGGCCAGGGCTCGAGCTCCACGGTCGGGGTCACGCCCGATCCGGAGGGTGGCAGCGGCCCGTCGGCACCAGGCTTCATGACCCGCGGCATCCTCGACCCGCATGGCTACTACTACCGCCGTGTCTTCACCGACGCGGTCCGCGCCGTCGACGCGGTCAGGACGCACCCGTCGGTCGATGCCGCGCGGGTCGCGGTGACCGGCGCGAGCCAGGGCGGCGGCATCACGATCGCGGTCGCGAGCCTGGTCGGCGACCTGCTCGCGGCCATGCCCGACGTCCCGTTCCTCACCGACTTCCCGCGGGCCACGACCCTGGTCGACACAGACCCCTACGCCGAGATCAGGCGCTATCTCAAGGGGCACCGCGACCACGTCGAACAGGCCTTCGGGACCCTCTCCTATTTCGATGCCGCCGTCCTCGGGCGTCGAGCGGGGGCGCCCGCCCTCTTCTCGGTCGCGCTCATGGACGAGACCTGCCCGCCCTCGACGGTCTACGCCGCGTACAACCACTACGCCGGGCCCAAGGAGATCCGCGAGTACCCCTTCAACGACCACGAGGGAGGCGCGGCCTTCCACGACGTGGCCAGGATGCGTTGGCTCGCGGACATCCTGGGACGCCGGCCGTGAGCGATCAGGCAGCGCGCGATATCCTCGTCGCCGCCGCGAAGGCCCTCGCTCGCACCGATGGCCTCGGGCCGAGCCTCAGCGTCCTGCTCGACGCGATCGCGCCAGCCGTGGAGGCCGGATCGGCGGCGGTCTTCGTCGTCGGAGCCGGGCCGGAGGACCTCACCCTGACCGCCTCATATGGCCTCCCCGAGGCGGCGGCGGCCGCACTCATCGCCGCCGTCGGCAACCGGGGCCACCCGATCGCCAGGAGCGCGGCCGGCCCGGGGCAGGCCTATGACGTCCTGCCCACCGCCCCCGGCGGCCCCGCCTTGCGCAGCCATCTCACGCTCGTCACACGGCGCGAAGGCCGCGAGGTGGTGGTGGGCGTGCTGGCGCTCGCTCACGAGCGGCCCATCGCGAGCGACATGCGACCGCTCCTGGAAGCGGCGGCCGACCTGCTGGCGGTGGCGATCACCCGCGCTCGGTAGGGAGGCGGGGCTCAGGAGGCCTCTGCGAGCGCCTCCACGAACTGGCTGTTGTAGAGGTCGAAGTAGAAGCCGCGCCGAGCGAGCAGCTCGTCGTGGGTCCCCTGCTCGACGATCCGGCCCCGGTTCATGACCAGGATCGTGTCCGCATCGCGGATCGTCGACAGACGGTGGGCGATGACAAACGTGGTGCGCCCCTTCATGAGGCGCGCCATCGCCTGCTGGATGAGCACCTCGGTGCGGGTGTCGACCGAGCTCGTGGCCTCGTCGAGGATGAGCACCGGCGGATCGGCGAGGAATGCGCGGGCGATGGTCAGCAGCTGCTTCTCCCCGGCCGAGACGTTCGAGGCGTCGTCGTCGATGATGGTGTCGTACCCATCGGGCAGCGTTCGCACCAGGTGGTCGACGTGCGCCGCCTCGGCGGCCGCGATGAGCTCGTCATCGGTCACCGCCTCCCGGCCGTACGCGATGTTCTCGCGGATCGTGCCGTGGAAGAGCCAGGTGTCCTGGAGGACCATCCCGAAGGTCCGACGCAGGTCGTCGCGGGTCAGCTCGCGGGTGTCGATGCCGTCCAGGGTGATCCGGCCGCCATCGAGCTCGTAGAAGCGCATCAGCAGGTTGACCAGGGTCGTCTTGCCCGCGCCGGTCGGCCCCACGATGGCGACCGTCTCGCCCGCGTCGGCGATGAGGCTCAGGTCCTCGATGAGCGGGATCTCGGGCTCGTACCGGAACGAGATCTCCTCGAAGGCAACCTGGCCGCGGGCCTGGCCGAGCACCCTTGGTGCGACCGGATCGGGGATCTCCTCCTCCTCGTCGAGCAGCTCGAAGACGCGCTCGGCGGAGGCCACCGCCGACTGGAGGATGTTGGCGATGCTCGCGGTCTGCACGATCGGGAAGGTGAACTGACGCGAGTACTGGATGAACGCGATCACGTCGCCGAGGGTCATGGTCCCCGACGCCACGCGGAGTCCGCCGATGACCGCGATCGCCACGTAGTTGAGGTTGGCGATGAAGTTCATCGCCGGCTGGATGATGCCGGAGATGAACTGCGCCCGATAGCTGGCGCCATAGAGCCGGTTGTTCTCCTCCTCGAAGGTGGCGATCGCCTCCTCCTGCCGCCCGAAGGCCTTGACGATGGCGTGCCCGGTGTGCATCTCCTCGACGTGGCCGTTCAACGCCCCGGTCGAGGCCCACTGGGCGACGAACTCCTTCTGCGAGCGCTTGGCGATTTGGATCGTGACCACGATCGAGATCGGGACGGCGAGGAGTGAGATGAGGGCCAGGATCGGGTCGATGGTCAGCATGAGCACCAAGATGCCGATGACGGTCAGGACCGAGGTGATCAGCTGGGTCAGGCTCTGCTGCAGGGTCTGGCCGATGTTGTCGATGTCGTTCGTCACGCGGCTCAGCAGGTCGCCCCGCGAATGGCTGTCGAAGTACCTGAGCGGCAGCCTGCCGAGCTTGCGGTCCACGTCTTGCCGCAACCGATAGACCGTCCGCTGCGTGACGCCGGCCATGACGTAGGCCTGCATCCAGGAGAAGACCGAGCTGAGCAGGTAGAGCCCCACCAGGAGGATGAGGATCTGCGCCAGCCCTGCGAAGTCGACCCCCACGCCCGGCGTCAGGTTCATCCCCTGGACCATGTCGGCGAACTGGTTCTGGCCCTGGGCGCGGAGCGCTGCGACCACCTGTTCCTTCGTTGCGCCCAGGGGCAGCTGCTTGCCGATCACCCCCTGGAAGATGTCGTTGGTGGCGTTGCCCAGGATCTTTGGGCCAAGGATCGCGAACAGGACGCTGACGATGGCGAAGCCGAAGACCAGCGCGACGAGTGGCGCCTCCGGCTGGAGCCGTTCCAACAGCCGGCGGAACGAGGCACGGAAGTTCTGCGCCTTGGCGCCGGTCGGGATCATGGCGCCCATCATTCCGGGACCCCGGCGTGCGCCGGGTCCGCCGGCAGCGGGGCCCGGCAGCCGCCCGGCCGCCCCCTGTCCGGATGAAGCCGCGCCTGCTGGCCGGCCGTTGCCGCCTGGCCCGCTCATGCCACCGCCTCTTCCTGGGTGAGCTGCGAGTACACGATTTCGCGGTAGGTCTCGTTGTTCTCCAGCAGCTCGGTATGGGTCCCAGAACCGACCAGCCGGCCGTGGTCCATGACCAGGATCCGGTCCGCGCTCATGATCGTGCCGACTCGTTGCGCGACGATGATCACCGTCGCCCAGCCGAGCTCGCGGGCAAGTGCCGCGCGCAGGCGCGCATCGGTCGCGAAGTCAAGCGCCGAGAAGCTGTCGTCGAAGATGAAGATCGGCGCCTGCTTGACGAGCGCTCGGGCGATCGCCAGCCGTTGGCGCTGGCCACCGGAGACGTTCGTCCCGCCCTGGGTGATGGGCGCCTCGAGCCCGCCGTCCATCTCGGAGACGAACTCGCGGCCCTGAGCGATCTCGAGGGCGCGCCACAGGTCGTCATCGGTCGCCTGTTCGTCGCCGTAGCGCAGGTTGCTGGCCACCGTCCCGCTGAACAGGAAGGCCTTCTGCGGGATGAGCCCGATCCTCGCCCACAGGTCGGTGCGATCGAGCTCCCGGACGTCGATCCCGTCGACGACGACGGCCCCGCCGGTCGCGTCATAGAGGCGCGGGATGAGGTTGATGAGCGTCGACTTCCCGCTGCCGGTGCTTCCCACGATCGCCGTCGTCTCGCCGGGGCGGGCCGTGAACGAGACATCGTGCAGGACCGGCTCCTCCGCGCCGGGGTAGCCGAACTCGACGTCCCGGAACTCGATCGTCGCCCCGAGGCGCTCCGCACCCGCCCGCAACCCGGGCAGGGCGACCGGATGCTCCGGATCGCGAACCATCGGCTCGGTGTCGAGGACCTCCTGGATGCGGCCGGCAGAGACGGCGGCACGCGGCACGAAGATGAACATGAAGACCGCCATCAGCACCGAGAAGAGGATCTGCATCAGGTACTGGAGGAAGGCGGTCAGGTTGCCGATCGGCATGTCGCCGCTGTTGACCCGGATCGCGCCGAACCACATGACGGCCACCGTCGACAGGTTGAGGATCCCGGTCATCACCGGGATCGTCACCGCGAAGAGGCGGTTGACCCGCAACGAGGTGGCGAAGAGGTCCTGGTTGGCGTCGTCGAAGCGCTGCTCCTCGTGCTCGGTGCGAACGAACGCGCGGATGACACGCACGCCGGCGAGCGTCTCGCGCATGACCTGGTTGATCCGGTCGAGCTTGGTCTGCATGGCCCGGAACAGCGGGATGGCGCGCACCATCACCAGGCCGATGAAGGCCACCATGATCGGCAGCACCACGACCAGCAGCCCCGACAGGGGGACATCCTGGCGGATGGCCATGATGATCCCGCCGACGATGAGGATGGGGGCGGAGATCAGCAGGGTCAGGGCCATGAACACGACCATCTGCACCTGCTGCACATCGTTCGTGTTGCGGGTGATCAGGGACGCCGGCCCGAAATGGTTGACCTCGACCTGGCTGAAGCTCTCGACCTTGCGGAAGATCGCGCTGCGTACGTCCCGCCCGAAGCCCATCGAGATCCTCGCCCCGCCATAGACCGCGAGGATCGAGGCGACCCCCAAGGCGAGGGTGACCAGCAGCATGAAGCCGCCGATGCGCAGGATGTACTCGTTGTCACCCTTGGCGACGCCGGAGTTGATGATGTCGCCGTTGAGGGTCGGCAGGTACAGGTTGCCGATGGCCTGCATGAGCAGCAGGACGATCACCGCGGCGAGCGGCCAGGTGTACGGGCGAAGGTAGGTTCGCAGCAGCTGGATCACAGGCCGGGCCGCTCCGAGGCACCTTCGATGGACTCAGCCACGAGCCTCGCACGTGCGCGCCGCAGCGCGCGATGGCCGGAGACCAATCCCACGAGCTGCCGATCGCTCAGGCTCTCGATGAGCTTCCCCAGCCCGTCGCGACGACGCTGCTGGAGAGAGCTGAAGACATTGTCCGCGGCGTCGGTGGGGTGGACGACCACCACGCGGCGATCTTCGTCGTCGTGACGTCGCTCGACGAACCCGTTCTTCTCCATGCGGTCGACGATCCCGGTGGCGCTCGCGACGGAGACCTCGAGCCCCTCAGCCAGTCTGCCCATCGCCATCGGACCGTGCGTCGCAAGCTCGAGCAGCACGTTGAGGTGGACCAGGCTGAGCGAGCCCTTGTGCATGCTCTTGAAGGTGCCCAGGAACTCGAGCGGATTCCAGGAGGTCATCTCGTCGACGACCGCCTGCTCGAGGATCGCCCTCCGGGTCGCCCGAAGCGATGTTGCGCGCTTGCGCCCGATCGGGGTATTCAGCGCGTCGCTGATATTCAATGTCACATGGACAATCTACGCGGCGCGTGGCAATCCTGTCAACCACGCCGGACCGGCTCCCGATATCGTGCCGGGGCCGGCGTGCGCTCCTCCGCGCAGCCTTAGCTGGCTGCTCTCGGCAGGCACGAAAATGCCCCGAAGGAACCGGCGAACTCCCTTGCGGGTGAACATCCTGCCCCTTCGAGGCGCTGCCATCGTACCGAAGCCCCAACCCGTTGGCGAGCCCTCTTATCCACGACTTGGCGGCCGGCTCGTCGACTTCTCAACAGCCCGTCCCCAACGGGGGGATCATGCCCAGGTGCCGCCCTAGACTGGATCCCTCCGCAGGAGAAGAGCCGATGAACCAGAAGCCACGTCCTCGCAAGAAGAAGATCGGTCTCGTCGCCCACGACAACAAGAAGCCCGACCTGATCGAATGGGCGCAGTTCAACCAGCGGCTGCTCGACGCTCACGACCTCGTCGCGACGGGCACCACGGGGACGCTCCTCGAGGACGAGCTGGGGGTCAAGGTCCGTAAGCTCAGGAGCGGCCCGCTCGGGGGTGACCAGCAGCTTGGCTCCCTCATCGCCGACGGCGAGATCGACTTCCTCGTGTTCTTCTGGGATCCGCTCGAGCCGCAGCCTCACGACACCGACGTGAAGGCCCTGCTTCGGCTGGCGGTCGTCTGGAACATTCCCGTCGCCTGCAACCGCGCCTCGGCCGACTTTATGATCTCGTCCCCCCTCATGCTGGGCGACTACCAGCGTCAGCTACCCGACTACCACGAGTACGTTCAGCGATTCTCCGGGCGGGATTGAGGGCCGATCATCCGGCCCGTTCCACCGCAACACGGGCGCGGAGCTCGAAGGTCGGGTGGCGACGCGCCTCCGCGATGTCGTCCTCGGGCGTCGCGTCGTCGCCGAAGCGGAAGTAGCGCCCCACCATCGCCCCGAACGGCGACTTGAGCTGGGGTGCCAGCGACCGGCGCAGGACCGGTCCAGCTGCCTCTGGCGTGAGCTCGACCGCGTCGACCTCCTCGCGCCGGCCTCTCCTGGTCAGCATGGCTTCGCCGTTGGCGCGCAGGTTGCGCACCCAGTTGACCTCGCCGAAGGGCGACTGGACGTATCGGCAGCCGTCGAGCTCCAGGATCGCCACGGGGAAGGTACGCGGCTCGCCGCTGGTCCTGCCGCGAACCGTGAGCAGGACGTTGGGGCCGAACGGCAGGCCGGAGCCGATGAGGCGCCGGATGATGGGGTTGATGATGGGAATCAGCGGCGGCACATGTGGCATGCCGAACGCGCGAGAATTGGCCATGGGAAGGTTGTCTCCGAGTGATGGGTCCGGCCCCCTGACGGTGCCGGCGATCTGAACCGATCGCAACAATGGAACGGAACCCAAGTCCTGAATGTGACCGGATGCGTTGAACGGATGGCATCGGTCACGTTTGCGCCTCCGAAATCGTGCTCACCCTGATGGAGAAGCAGAGAAGCGCGCAGCAGTCCCGATCCTGGCTTGCCGCTGAGTTCGAACGCCATCGGCCGTACCTGCGCTCGGTCGCGTACCGCATGCTCGGATCGTTCGCCGAAGCCGATGACGCGCTCCAGGAGGCATGGCTGCGGCTCGACCGGCGAACGCCGGAGGACACGACCAACCTTCGCCCATGGCTCACGACCGTGATCGGGCGGATCTGCCTCGACATGCTTCGCGCTCGACGTTCGCGGCGCGAGGACTATGCCGGGTCGTGGCTGCCGGAGCCGGTGGTCGGCAGCTCGGATTCACCTGAAGACGAGACGGTGCTCGCCGATTCGGTCGGCCTCGCGCTGTTGGTCGTGCTCGAGACACTGAGCCCCGCCGAGCGACTCGCGTTCGTGCTCCATGACGTCTTCGCCGTCCCGTTCGACGAGGTGGCCACGGTGGTCAGCCGCTCTCCTGCTGCCGCTCGCCAGCTCGCCAGCCGCGCGCGTCGCCGGGTCCAGGCCGCGAAACCGGCGCCGGACGCCGACCTTGGCGTCCAGCGGCCCGTGGTGGATGCGTTCCTTGCTGCCGCGCGCGGCGGCGACTTCGAGGGCCTGTTGGCGTTGCTCGACCCCGACGTGGTCCTCCACACCGATGGCGGTGGCCACGGACCCCTGGCGCGGCCGCCGGTGACCGGAGCGCAGGAGGTCGCGAAGGTCCTGACTGCGCGGGCACGGTTCTTCGCGCCCCTCTGCCGACCGGCGGTGGTCAACGGCGGACCGGGGCTGCTGGTCGGTCCGCCGGGTCACCTCATCGCGGTGGTGGGCCTCACGGTCGCGGAAGGGCGCGTCCGCGAAATCGACATCATCGGCGACCGCGCGAAGCTCGCGGGGATCGAGCGCGCCTGAGCTCGGCGACCCACTCGCGGAGGCGATCCAGGTGTTCGGCATAATGGTCACTGCCTGCCTTGCGGATCCACCATGCGGCCTCATCGGTCCGCTGCCGCAACAGGAACCATTCCTGGATCATCCTGGTCCGGCCGGCATTTGCCTGGACCCAGGCGACTTCCCAGGGTTGGTCGGCCATCGCCGCCAGGAATCTCGCGTTGAGTGCGTCGACGTCGACGGCGTGACCCTCATAGGTCCCCGCGCTGATGCGCTGGAACTGCACCTCGGCCTCCGCGAGCCAGGTGCCGACGTGGGCGACGACGTCTCGAATGGTCCAATCTGGATCGCGCTGATACCCCGGCTTGAGGCGCTCCCTGGGCTCCAGCGAGCGGACGAGATCGATGAGCTCGTACCACCCCTGCCGCTCGGCCTCGATCTCGACCGCGTAGGGGTGGCCTTCCTGGGGTCGTTGCCTGGTTGGCGATCGGCGTGTCATCCCGCGGTGGCGAACGCGCCCTCGAGTGGCAGGCCTGCGTCCTCCCAGTCGAGCAGCCCCCCGGAGTAGCGGCGGACGTTCCGGTATCCACGCCGCACGAGATCCCGGTAGAGGGCGACGCTCGACAGGCAGTCGACATTCGAGCAGTAGACGATTATCTCGTCGGTCGGTTGGACGGCCGCATAGAGCTCGTCCGGAGTGTCGAAGTGAAGCGAACCCGGGATGTGCTTGGCTTCGAACGCCCAGCGGTTCAGGGCCATGATCAGCTTGAAGTCATCGCCGCGGTCGAGCCTGGCCTTCAGCTCATCGCGGCCGATCGTCCGGAGCGGCTCGATCCCCAGCGCGGCGTTCGGGTGCGGTTGATGCATGGCCGAGAGATCATCGCCCATCGGGGGACGACCCGCCACCATCTCCAGAAGGAGCCGTCGGATTGAGAGGCGTGCCGCGTGCATCATTCGAGCGCGCCCGATCAGATCCACCGGCCCGATCGCATCACGCCCTGCACGCGAAGGTCATCGTCGAGCACCACGAGGTCCGCGCACTGCCCGACGGCGAGCCGCCCGCGGTCGCGGATACCCAGCAGGTCGAGCGGGTTCCGGGTGGCAGCCCCAACGGCGACAGGCAGCGGGATGCCGTGATGAACCAGGTTGCGCACCGCCATATCGAGCCCGTTGACGCTGCCAGCAAGGCGTCCATCGGAGACGACGCGGCACGCCATGTCCCGGACCTCGACCTCGACGCCTGCGAGGCTGAATCGGCCATCGCCCGCCCCAGCGAGGCGAATCGCGTCGCTGACAAGGATGACCCGATCGGCTGGCTTCGCGCGCAGAACCATCGGCCACAAAGCGGGATCCACGTGGAGTCCGTCGGCGATCAGCTCGACTGCCGCGCTATCGGTCGTCAGGGCAGTCACCGCCAAACCCGGAGCGTGATGATCGGCTCCCGACATCGCGTTGAACAGGTGGGTCGTGCTGCGAGCTCCCGCGAGGTAGCCGGCCGCAGCCTCGTCGGTGGTCGCATTGGAATGGCCGAGCGCAACCACTACGCCCGAAGCGGTGAGCCGTTCGATGAGCTCGATCGCGCCCGGGAGCTCCGGCGCAACGGTCATGATCCTGAGCCCATCGAGGAGCGGCACGAGGGCCGCCTCGTCATAAGCGGCCGGTGCCTGGATATGCGCCGGATTCTGCGCCCCTCGCTTCACTGGCGAGATGCACGGCCCCTCGATGTTGAATCCGAGGGGCTCGGCGCCTTCTGCGGATGCATCGCCCTGCCACCGGCGCATCCGGTCGGCGAATGCGACGAGCTGCCGATGTGAGGACGTCATCGCGGTCGGCAGGAAGCCCGTGACTCCACGCGCCAGGAGAGCCCGGGCCATCGCCTCCAACTCCCGGTCGTCACCCATCGCGTCGTGCCCACCCCAGCCGTGGACATGGATGTCCACGAAGCCGGGGCTCACGAACGGTCCGTCCTGACCTCCAGGCTCAAGGATCACCGAAGCGATCCGTCCCGCCTCGAGCTCGATCCGACCGGGCGCGACCCCCTCTTCGAGGACGAGACGGCCCCGAATGGTAATGGTGCGTGGGGTCGTTCCGATGTCGATCATTCAGACGGTGATGACGACCTTGCCCGTCGCGCGGCCCTCGTCGACAAGGCGGAGTGCTTCAACGACCTCGCTCAACGGGAAGCTCCGATCGATGACCGGCGCGAGCTTGCCGGCCGCGATCAGCCGCTTCAGCGTCGCCACGTCTTCCGCCTTGAACGGCTTCCACCAGATCATCAGGCCCATCCATCGGTCACTCACCAGCGAGATCAGCGGCCCCAGCAGCAGCGCCTGGAAGAGCCTGCCCGTCTCCCCACCGAGGGTGACGTACGCGCCCCCTGGCCGGAGCGCACGACGGATTTGGAACAGGGAGTGGTGCGAGTCGGTGTCGAGGATCCAGTCGTACCGTTCGCCGGTGGTGGTGTAGTCCACCTTTCGGTAATCGATCACGTGGTCAGCGCCGAGCGATCGAACCATGTCCACCTTCTCCGTGCTGCACACGCCGGTCACCTCGGTGCCCATCGACTTGGCGATCTGGACGGCGAATGGACCCACATTGCCCGAGGCACCCACGATCAGGACCTTGTCGCCCGGCTTGATGGTCCGACCCTTCCGGAGTCGCAGTCCCTGGAGTGCCAGGATCGCCGAGTGCGGAAGCGTCGCCGCCTCCTCGAATGTCATGGCCGTCGGCATCGGCTCGAATGCCTTCTCCGACGCGCACACGTACTCCGCGAAGGCGCCTTGACCATGGGCGAACAGGTCTGCGAAGACCTTGTCACCCGGTCGAAACCGGGTCACGCTCGGACCGACTGACTCGATGACACCCGCGGCATCAATGCCCGTGCGGTGATTTCGAGGTGCGCGCAGGCCGAGGAACAGGCGGGCAAGGGCCGGTCGCGGTGTGAGGCCGTCAAGGTCAGCACGGTTGACCGACGCGGCTCGAACGCGGACCAGGACCTGGTCGTCGGACGGGACGGGAACGTCAACGTCTCTCAGCTCCACGACATCGGGCGAGCCATATCGGTCCTGAAGAGCCGCCTTCATGCTTAACCTCATGGGTTGTCACATGAGTGACCCCGCCGGTCGCGGGGAATGCCGATACGGCTGAGCGCCGCGCAAGCCACGGCCCCGCCGACCATCGGTCATGACTCGGGATTGGGCGGGGGGTTGGTGTTGGCTGGGGCGGAAGGATTCGAACCTTCGATCTCCTGATCCAGAGTCCTGATCGGGCCGTGCTCAGCCTACTCGATTGAGCGTGCAGAGCATCCGCCCGCGTCCAGTCGTACCCCCGGAATCTAGCCGTTCAGGGGTACGAAATGGGGTACAGCGAGGGGGCGAGCCAAGGGGTCGATCCCGACCCGCCCCGCTGAACCTTACGCCGCGTGCGGTAGCGCATCCTCGGTGCTCGTCCGTCGCGCGGGCCCACTGCTCGATACCACCAAGATTGGCCCTTTGGAACAGATCAACGGAGGACGCCGAACGACCTAGACCTGATCGGCCGTCTCACATGTCGCGCAGCGCGGGCGCTCGTCGTCCACAGGCTTGCTGCCTAGCATGTGAGAAGCCTCGAACATGAGGCCGCAGGCGCTGTGAAACTCAGTGGTACTTGGATCGTCTCCCATAGCGCTGACAGCCTGCACGCGGTGCCATAACTGATCATCGGGTGACTGAGCCCAACCGAACGTCAGATTCTGGTCTGCCGTCATCGCATGCTCTCCAAAGTGGTTCCCCGTTATCGCGGGTCTACCTGCGGTGGCCGGACCCGCGCGTGTCGCCCGCTCGACGAGCCTTGGTGAGGTCGCGCGGACGAGCAGAGAATAACGACAGGGCCGGCGCCCGCCATTGGACACCGGCCCCCGACATGATCCGACGGGTAACGGAGTGGAGCGGATTTGGCGCCTTGCCCCAGAGCTCTCCGCTAACCGAGCCGTGTAAGGACCGACCGCAGGGGCACGACCTCGCGGTAGATGAGATTCCGGTCGAAGACGGCCCGGAACACCCACGAGTAGTGCCAAGCATCGCCGTTGGCGTCCCAGACGGTCCCCTCGCCACGATTGCCAAACGAGTCCGTCCGGTTGAGGCCCGCCGCCACGCTGTCGCTATGAGACAGGTCGTTGTCCCCGTTCGCCGCGCGCGCCGTGCCGACCGCCCACGGCGCGGTGCTGTCATCGGTGTCCTGGCATGGGCCGCTCAGGTCGGCGTTCGCGTCGAGCGTCCACAGCTCGATGTGGCTGGTCGCCGACCACGAGAGGATCACGGGCCCGGTCGGTGTCTCGTTGTATTGCGCCGGGACGAGTTGCGTGACTGGGGGCTCGCCCTGGAAGCCGCCCGCTTGCCAGGCGCAGAAGTCGTCACGGGTGATGTTCCAGAACACGACGTAGTTGTAGTTCAGGTCGGGGAAGATGAGGAAGATCGGGTCCTGGCTTCTTTCAGGGGTGGCGGCCGACACCGGGACGGCCGCAACGGTCAGCAGAAGCGCCAGCGCCGCGATCACGGCGGCAGGCTTACGCATCGGTCTGGTCAGAAGACCAGTTCCTCGCTGTGGGAATGAGTAAGGGGCCGCGTTATGTGCCCCTCCGGAACCTCTCGTCCCTTCGGTGCGTAGTTTGCTCATGGTGCCTCCAACCTCTCAGGGCCGATCAGGGTTGCGGCAGCACCACGAGTCTAGGCGCGCCGTGCGGTCCGTAACCAATTGCGGTGACTGGCGGCACCATCAAAGTCGTCGACAGGCTAGGCGGTGCCGCTTACCGCGAGGCGGTCTCAGGACCGGGTGGCAGCCACGGATCTGCCCTACCACCCGGACCGCTCCGGCACGTCAGTTGTTGAAGATGGCGTCCCAGGCGGCCATGTCCTCGGGGTACAGCCACCGCTCGACCTGCTGCCCGGCGCGGAAGTGGAACACGCTCGTCACTCGGATCTCGACTTCCACCCCTGGCCGCCGGGCACCCATATAGCTCAGAGCACAGACGTGCTCGTCGTTGCCGAACACGTCGTGCTCCCGGATGGTGAAGCCGAACTCGCTGAGTCGGCCGAGCCAGAAGACGAGCTCGTCGAGACCGCGGATCTCTCCTGCCATCGAGTGCCGACCGGGCACATGCCAGACGACGTCGTCGGCGACGAGGGACCGGATCGCGTCGAAGTCTCGGGCCCGGAATGCGTCAACCGTCCTCCGATAGGCCGCCACATTCGGATGCTCCCCGGTGTTCATCATCACTCTCCTGTCAGCCAGCCAGAATGAGGGACAGCAAGCCGACACTCACTTGGGCGCGCGTCATGGCTCAAGACCTCGCGGCAGGGATTGACGAGTGTAGGGCTCACCCGCGCCCGAAAGGGAAGAGGGCCGGAGCGCCCGCCCAGGACACTCCGGCCGTCGTGAGCCTACGCGGCGCGCCTTACCGCCGGCTTATGAGGTCCGGCCGCCCGGTGCTCGTCGATCGCCGCAAAACCGGGCAGTACCGTTGCCCGCGCGTTTGCCTACGGCGTGAGAAGCTCGCAGAGTCGAGCCTTGGCCTCGTCCGTGAACGAGGTGTGGCCGTGCTGGGTGCCATCGGGTAGGTAGATGCCGGCATCGTGGAACCCTGCCCCAAGGGCCGGGACGCGAAGGAAGCCGCCGTGCGCGACGTCGGAGCTGCTCGAGAGATCACCGGGAACGAGGAACACCTCGCGATGGCTATCGTCGCCGGCGAACGAGACCGTCGGCCCTGATCCTGTCGGCGAGAGGCTCCACGTGCCGACGATGTGCTCCTGGGCGTCCCGCTTGACGAGCAAGAGGTTCACATACCAGCGCGTGGCATGAGACGTCACCGTCGCGCTCTCGTGCAGCGATCCGCACGGCAGACCGAAATCGGGTTGTTCCTGGTTTGTGTAGGTCTCCGTTGGCCCTCCTAGGCGCGCTGAAAATTCGGTTGCGCTTCGCCACTAGCGGCCGCAGGGACCGGTGTCGACGACGACCCTCTCGAACTCAACTCGGACGACGTTGCCAGCAACGGTGAAATGCTCAACCAGGCGGAACGTGATCGAATACAGGAACTGTCCGTCGGCCGTATAGACCGTGGCCGAGTCCACGTGCGCGTTCGTGAACTCCGTGGTGCCCGGCCCGGCGTTGAACGACAACCGATCGACAAATCCGCCGGTCGCGTAGCTGCCGTCGGAGAATGTGAAGAGCAGGTCGGTACTACTGTCGGTGCCTTCGAAGTGGAACGTGGTGCCGGTGTCGACGACCTGGTAATCGAGAACGTCCGTTCCGACAAGCGTCCCGGTCACGCCCCGACAGTCGTCCGAAATGGCGATCGGTGGACCTGAATTCGTCACAGTGAAGCGACCGACAGTAGCCGCCGCTGAGGCCGGCCCAGCCAGAGCTACCGACACCGCTGCGGCGCCCAGGAGAGCTGCCAAACGCCTCCCTGGAATGGTCGCTGCCACGCGGGCAGCCAGCCCGCGGGCAGGAACGTTACCCCGTACTGCAGTGACCGCCCTGCGAACAGCGGCGAGGACTTGGACCGGTTCAAGCTGTCTCATTACAATTCCTCCGAAGCCGAATCTTCCGCCCAGGACAGGGCTGCCCGCGGTGCGGAGCGGCGGCAAGTGCGGCGTCGGCACCCGTCGCCAGGCGATCCCAAGGTCGTCGCTGGGGACGTCGGAGGAACGGCGGGGGTCAAGCGCGTCGATATCGCAGGGGTCAATGCGCTTCGGCAGAGTGTGCTCGTCGTCACTGCGCACGTCTATGGCGGGAGACCGGCGACCAGCGGAAAACACGGTGCGTGTGAGCACCGGGCGTCGTCATAGCCGGGCTCGCTGGCCGCCACCCATCGCCGCGGCCGGCTCGGCCATCGCCTCGCGGCTGCGAAGCAGCTCCCGCAGACGGCGTGTCAGCGCATCCAGGGCCTGCGCAGGCGTCTACTCACCGGATCAATGCCCGCGACCTAGCTCCCTAGCTCCCGGTGAAGGCGCTCAGGATGGCGAACGCCTGGGGCTTGAGGACCGCCACGTCCATCCGCAGCGTGGCCCGAACCAGCACCGAGTAGGTCGGGAAGCCCTTGGTCGAAACCGGGTCGTAGGTCTCGCGGGACGCCTCGATCCTGAGGTCCTGGCGCATGCCGAGCAGCAGCCAGCTCCAGTCGCCGATCACCGCGAAGCCGTTGAGCTTGGTGGTCGTGTACTTGGAGATGGCCTCGACGCTGGCCGGCGGCCGCAGGGGTTGCCCGATGTCATCGGTCAGGCGCCCCAGCTCGCCGGCCACGTCTCTGCCGTATGACGAGGGGCCGGCGCCCGCCCGGGACGCCGGCCCGTCGCCCGGGTTAGCCCAGACTTTCACGGGGCACTTCCAACCTGAGGTGTGTCCTCGCGGGATACCGAGCGAGCAACCCGTAGGCGGCTCCGTACAGCCCCCGATGCCGGACGCTCAGTGGCGAGCTAGAGTCAGCCCCGTGAGCCTGGAGCGCAGCCGCGAACAGGCAGCTCCCAAGCGCATGCGGCGAAGGGGGAGAACGCGCTGTACCTGGTGTTCAAAATCGCGCAGCGCCTCGAGCACTCTTGCCGCCCGCTGAGCGGTGGGCTGACGATGATGACCCTGCTGCTCGGCGGCGCCCGCTTCGTCGACGGCGTCTATGTGCCGGCCCAGGAGGTGTCTGCCGCCTAACCAGAGGGCGTCATCGGGTCGTGGCGTCGACGTTTATCCTGCTCGGCGGATGATTTGGCGGGACTTCGAAGTCGCGGCTCCTGAGCTGGCCTCCCTCGGGAGGGAGCGCTTTGAACGGACCAGCGTCGCCTTGGTGGGAACGTTGCGCGGCGACGGTTCGCCGCGCATCAGCCCGGTCGAACCGTACCTCGTCATCGGACATCTCCTGCTGGGCACGATGTCGAGATCGGGCAAGGCTGGTGACCTGCTGCGGGATCAGCGCTGTTCCGTCCACAGCAGCGTTGCTGACGTCAACGGCTCTGAGGGCGAGTTCCAGCTGCACGGCCGGGCCATCCTCGTCGAGGACGATGAGATTCGGCAGGGCGACTACTCCGCTTGGTGGCAATCGCTGCCCCGCGAAGCGTGCTCCCTCTTCTCGGTGGACATCGACAGCGCAGCGTTCGTCGATTGGGACATCG
>JALYLB010000040.1 GCA_030774475.1 Chloroflexota bacterium
TCGACTGGACCTGGTCGTTTGGGTTCGGCGGCGTCCTCAAGCTGCTCGACCCGCTCATGGTCGGCATGCTCAGGCGGATGTCCGGGAGAGACCTGGCGCGACTGAAGGACATGATGGAGGGCGGCGCTCTGTAGGAGCAATAACCCGGCGGTAGGTTCCCCGGGTGTGCTCATGCGGGCCGACCGTGCCGTCGCCGCCGGCGACCACGATGTCCTCGTGCGGCGCCACGCCGCGAGCGACCTCGGCAGGGTCGTCACCCTCGGCGAGTGCTTGGAGGCGGACGCGCAGCCCGCGCGCCTCCAGCGCCTTCCCCAACGGCGGTAAGGCCCGCTCTCTCATGTGACGATCGCTGGGCGTTGCCGCGATTGCCAACGGCAGGACGAAGCTGTGTCGGACGACTAGGGGCCGGCGCTCGTGTCCGGCTCGAGGCGGAAGTAGACTCCGACCGCTTTGATATGGCGCCGAGCGGCGCGGTAGACGAGGTTGCCCGGGAAGGGCTGCTGGCGTGCAGTGGCCGCGATCACCGAGTCGCGCTCCGGCCCGTCGGGCAGGGGCACCGCGCGAAGCGTGGCCCATATGCCGGGCAGCTGCGCGACGCGCGCCTGGCCTGCCGAGGCGAGGTTGCGAGTCCAGTCGACTGGACCATTCGGATGGCCAACGTACTGATGCCGGCCAACATTCAGGAGCCCAACCAGAACCGAGCGTTGGCGACCGCTGTGCCGGCCGCGCACCGTCAGCTCGGCGGTGATCCCGATGCCGAAGGCGCGCCACCAGAGCCGCAGCATCGGATCGAGCAGCCGCAGCACGCGATAGAAGACCCTGAGTGAGAGCCGCCAGGCGACGGATGGTCTGGCCATCGGTTGATGGTACGCGGCCAGCTTTGACCCCTGATCCGACCCCTAATCGCAGCCATTCCCTGCGGCCTCTGGCGGCTCATAGCGACATCCTCGCGCGCACAGCACCCTCGAGAGACATCTAGCATCGAATCCGGTATGCGGTACCAACTTGGCTCACTGAGGCATAGGCCTAGGTTGGGGCATCGGCAGCTCTCCCGCTCGGCTAGGACCTTGACGGCATGTCCTGTGCTTCGACTGGGTTGGCGCCTGAGCAGCGGCCTGGATCTGACCCTCCTCGCAGCCGTCGCCTGCCGTCTGCGCATGCTCCCAGTTTGACCGCGCTCGAAGCACAAACTGTCTCGTGGGTCGTGGACACGAACGAAGGAGACTGTCATGAACGATTCGTTCCTCCTGCCCGGCTCGCTCGAGCTGAAGGCATCGTCATGAAGCTCGGCCTCCACATGGCGACCATGGAATGGCATGGCGGTCCCGCCGAGCTGGGCAACACGATGGGCCGAGTGGTCGAGACGGCGGAAGAGGCCGGTTTCGACACGATCACTGTCGCCGATCACGTCTGGCAGCACCCGATCATGGGCGGCCCGATCAAGAACCAGGTCGAGGCCTACACGACGCTCGGTTTCATCGCCGCCCGTACCCGCCGTGTCCGCCTCCTGGCACTGGCCACCGCGGCGCCGTATCGGCCGGCCGGGCTGCTGGCGAAGATGGTCACGACGCTCGATGTGCTGTCCGGCGGGCGGATGATGCTCGGCATCGGCGCCGGCGACTACCCAGAGGAGGCAGAGGGCCTGGGTCTCGCGTACCCCTCCCTTCGGGAACGGTTCGAGATCGTCGAGGAGACCGTTCAGGCATGTCTCCGGATGTGGGACGGCGAGCACGGCGACGAGCGCCCGTTCGAGGGCGAGCATGTCCGCCTCGGCCGGGCCCTCAACGTCCCGCAAAGTCTCCAACGGCCCCATCCGCCGATCCTCATCGCCGGCAGCGGCGAGAAACGAACCCTGCCCTCGTCGCCCGCTACGCCGACGCCTGCAACATCAAACCCTCGCCTGAGATCCCTCGTCAGCTCGAGCTGCTCCGCCGGTTATGCGACGAGGTCGGGCGCGATTACGACGCGATCGAGAAGACGGCCCCGTTCGGCTTCGATGTCGGCGAAGACGGCTCCAGGGCGGGCGAGATCGTCGACCGCCTGCGCTGGCTGGCCGGGATGGGCATCCAGTCGGTCTTCGGCTGGGTCGTCGGGGTCGACCAAATCAGGCCGCTCGAAGTCATGGCCCGTAAGGTCATCCCGGCGGCCGCCGAGCTATAGCCTGATCAGCGCAACTCGGCGATGACTTCGTCGATCTCGAACAGGAACAGGCGCGCATCGCACTCGATGAGGATCTCTCGGGCACGTTCCAGCACTTCGCGCGGGTCCTGGCCGGCGTGCAGCATGCCGCGGCCGAGGTCGACGATGGCGCGCGCGGCGTAGAGGCGCATCCCGAGCCGGTCGAACTCCGCCACGGCGCTGCCAAGAAGGTCGACAGCGCGCGCGGGTTCCGCTTCCAGCAGACCATTGATATGTGCGGCAAGTGCCGCGCTCAGGACCGAGTCGGTCGAGGCATCGAGATCGCGGTACGTTTCGGCGCGTTCACGGTCGCCCAGGAGCAGGAATGCGCGCGCGGATTCCGAAAAGATCATTGGGACGCTCTCCACATCGTATGAGCGAACCTCGTTAGCCGCCTCTGCGAATCGGTCTGCGGCGGCCGCTCGGTTCCGCCGACCGAGCTCGAGGTAGCCGTCGAACTGCTCCAGGGAGCCAGCTACCTGCGGCTCGGGGTTGGCCATGAGGATGGGCGCAGCCTGTTCCCGCAAGGCCACTGCCTCGTCGAGTCGACCGCGCATCAGCACCACGGTCGCCAGCGAGATCAGCCACTGACCGGTCATTGGCACGTCTCCCACCCGTTGCCCCAGGCTGACCGAGAGCCGCGCGTGCTCCTCGGCATCAGATAGCCGGCCCAGGAGTTGCTCCATATATGTAAGCGTCCCAGCGATATAGGCGGCGGGTGCGGTCGTGCCGGACCGTAGCGCGAGCTCCAGGCCCTCGCGCAGAACCCCGACGGTCTCGAGCGGGCCTTGCACCTCGTACCTGATGATGGCCACGTTATTGTAGGCCCGCATCAGGTTCGTGTTGTCTCCCGCCTCCTTGGCCAGGAGGAACGCCTCCTCCATGAGCCGGTGGCTCTCGGCAAGGTTTCCAAGCGGGAGGAGGCAGGTTGCAAGCGTCTGTGTGGCCTCGGCCAGGACGAGGATGTCCCCCACCCGATCCGCGAGGTCGATCGCGCGGCGCAGGAGGGGCTCGGACTCGCCTGGGCGTCCGCGCCGCCACAGGAACCAACCAAGCCGATGGAGCGCGTGGGCGAGCTCGGGGCTGTCGCCCAGCGGCTCGAGTATCTGGACGGCTGCGCGGCCTGCCGCCTCGGCCTCTTCGTCGCGACCCTGCTGCATCAGGGGCAGGACCAGATGAGCGGTTGCCCATCCCGACGCGCGCTGGTCGTCCAGCGCCTCGAACGCCTCGACCGCGCGACGGGCGACTCGCTCGTTCTCGCCGACGCTGTCCGGGCCCCAAGTCGCTGACAGGTGCTCTCGGAGCAGCCGGCATCGCTCTGACAGCGGGATCTCGAGCCGATCTGCCAAACGTTCGACCTCGCGGTACCAGCGCGTGCTCTCTGCGCCGAGGCTGAGCGCGGACGTGCGGCGTGCGGCTGCCCAGGCATGCTCAAACGCCTTTCGCTCCATCTCCGGTCGCCGTTCGCCGAGCTCGTCGAGGTACCGCACGGCTTCGATCTCGTGCGTGGCGATCAACTCGGCGATCTCCTCCGCGCGGTCGCCGGCACGATCCGCAGCCCACTTGGCGATGCCGATGTGCTTATCGGCTCGTAGGGACTTTGGCAGCGAGTCGTAGGCGCCGTCGCGGATCAGCCCATGCCGGAAGGCGAACTCCTGCTCGTCCCGGAAGGATGATGGCTCATGTGGGACGACAAGCTCCTTCACGCGAAGCCGCCCCCAGCGCATCGCGCACGTCCGCCATGGGCTGGCCCGTCAGCTCGACAAGGGCACCGACCCAGAACACGCGTCCAACCACGGCCGCGTCCTGGAGCACGGCCTTCTCGTCGTCCGGAAGGCCGTCAAGGCGCGCGGCGATGAGTCCCTGCACCGAGCGCGGGAGGTCGATCGCGCCGACCGGTCGCGCGACTTCCCATCGCGAGGCCTCGGTCGCGCGGAGCACTCCGTCGTCGATCAGCTTGCGAACGATCTCCTCGACGTAGAGCGGGTTGCCCTCACTGCGCTCAACGATGGTCAGCTTCAGCTCGGGCTGAACGGGGCCAGGCAGCAGATCGTCGAGCATTGCCGCGCCCTCGGCCGCGGACAGCGGGTCCAGGTAGATGGAGGTTGCGTTGCGCTTGCCGCCGCCCCACATCGGGCGCTTCTGGAAGAGCTCGGCACGCGCCGTCCCAATCACCATGATCGGTCCCTGCGCCCAGTCAGCCACGTGATCGATGAAGTCCAGCAGCCCGTCATCGGCCCAGTGGATGTCGTCCAGGACCAGCACGAGTGGGTAACGGGCGGCGAGGCGCTCGAGGAAGCGACGCCAGGCCTCGAACAGCTCCTCGCGGCTCATGTCCCGGGTCTCGCCCGCGCCGACGAGGGCGCGAAGCTGCGGCGCCACGCTGCCGTCGCCGAACAGGTCGCGGACGGCAGCCTCTGCTTTCCCGGCGGCCACCTCGGCCGAGTCGTCCTCGAAGATCTCGCACTGCGCCTTGATGGCGTCCGCGAGGGCGGAGTAGGCGGTATTGGCGTAGGCGAGGCATCGTCCTCGGCGCCAGTAGGCGTTCTCGGGCAGTCCCTCTACGTAACGCTCGAGCTCGGAGATGAGCCGCGACTTGCCCACGCCGGCCGGACCGATGACGGTCACGAGGGCGGGTCGGCTATCGGTCTGGACTCGCTGGAAGGTCTGCGTGAGGACTGCCAGCTCCTCGTCGCGGCCGACGAGGCGCGCCTCCATCCCCAGGCGGGGCCGCTCGCCCCTGGTCCTGGCTTTGATGCGCAGGGTGCGCCAGGCGGGGACGGGCTCGGCCTTGCCTTTGAGGGCAAGCGGGTCGAGCGCCTGGTACTCGATGGCGTCCCTGGTGCTCGCGTAGACCGATGGCCCCACCACGATCTGGCCCGGTTCGGCTGCCGCCTGAAGGCGCGCGGCAGTGTTGACGGCGTCGCCGGTCAGCATGCGATCTCGTGGCCCGCTGGCACGTTCGACGTCGACCAGGACCTCGCCGGCCTCGACGCCGATGCGCATCGCCAGCGTTGGCTTGCCTTCGGCCGCGAAGCCGCGGTTGAGCTCGGAGAGGATGGCCTGCATCTCGAGGCCTGCACGAACCGCCCGTTCCGCGTCGTCCTCGTGGGCCTTTGGCACGCCGAACACGGCAAGGACCGCGTCGCCCATGAATTTCTCGAGGAGTCCTTCGTAGCGGCCGATCTCCTCCGCCAGCCGGTCAAAGGTGCGGCCGACGACCGACTGCACGACCTCGGGATCCTCGCGCTCGGCGAGAGAGGTGGACCCGACGAGATCGGCAAAGAGGGCAGTCGCGAACTTGCGCTCCTTGCGCGCCGCCGGCGCCGATGTCAGCGCCGTACCGCAGGTGTTGCAGAACCGAGCGCCTTCCGGGTTTTCGCGACCGCACGATGGGCACACGAGCACGTGCGAACCCTACGACATGCGCAATCCCTGGACCCGCGTGTGGCTACGGTGCCGCTACAAGGAATTCAACGTCGTTTTCGACGCACAGCCGGCGAAGGTGCTCGTTGTCGCGGTCGGTCACGAGCATGTCGACCCTGTCCAAGCCGCACACTCTTGCAAAGCCGCTGGCGCCAAGCTTCGTGTAGTCCATGGGGACAATGACGCGCCGTGCCTGGTTCATCGCCGCGAGCTTGACTTGAGCTTCGGACAGGTCCGCCACGGTCAGGCCGAGGTCAGTCAGCCCAGTAACGCCGATGAACGCGATATTGAGCATGAACGTCTCAAGCGCGCTGATGCGGTGACGGCCCGATGCAATGGATTGCTGAACGCCCGGCCATGGTCGGGTGGGGCCGTGTCACCAACAACATCTCCGGGTGCCACTGCGTTCACCCGTATGCCCTGAGACCCAAGAAGAGCGGCGGCGGACCGGGTCAGATTCTCGAGGGCCGCCTTGGACATGCCGTACCCAAGGCTTCGGCCAGGCAGCGTCGCCTTCACGGACCCGACGTTGACGACTGAGCCTCTCCCAACCCTGCCCATCAGACCTCCAATGACCGAGATCAAACGGGCAGCAGCGATGGCATTGACCATGAACTCAAGCTGCATCACTGGCGCTGCGGGTTCAGTGAGACTGGACCGCAGATTGATCCCTGCGTTGTTGACGAGGACGGTGGGGATGCCCCAGTCCTGCTCGACTCGTGCGCCGATGGCATCGGGCGCCCCGTCGTCACTCAGATCGGCGACCAGGTCGTCAATCCCAGGCCGCGGAGTGTCGGGCGTTGTTCGAGAGACGCTGATCACGTGAGCACCGAGCGACGCGAAGAGCTCCGAAATGGCAGCACCGATTCCTCGCGAGGCGCCGGTCACCACGACGAGGTCTCCATCGAAGCGCAGAGCGCCGCCTTTGGATTCGTGACTCACTTGTTGGGTCGCATCAATATCGGCGCCGTCGACAAGGCCAATGTGAGTGTCTTGCCAATACCTTGCCCGCTCCTTGCCGCTGCGCGGCGTCTTGGCGATGACGAAGCCTAACCGATAGCCCTGAACCCTTGACCATTCCCACCAGTGGATGTCGACCTCAGTCCGGCGGGGGCAGCCGGTAGAGCCGTGCGGCGTTGCCGGCGAGAATCGCCCCGGCCACAGGCTCGAGCTCGGCGTCATCCATGCGACCTGCGCCAATCTCCCTTGCCAGCACGTTCGCCAAGGCGAAGCGCCACAGCCGCATGCCGCGCCAGTGCATCTCGGGGTAGGAGTGGCCGTCGGACGCGGCGAGCAGCTTTGTGGCGGGGCATAAGGCCAGGGCCTCGGCGATCATGCGCTCGGCCGCGGCGCCGCCGAGAAGCGGGATGGCAAGCGACAGGTCGACGTGGACCTGGGGGTAGATGCTGGCGAGGTAGGCGGCCTGGGCCACGAACGGATGGGAATGCAGCAGGACGACGGGGCATCCCTCCGTGGCAGGGTCGCGCAGCACCGCGCGCAGCAGCGTCGGGTCGGCCTGGGGCAGGTGGAGGTCGTCGTCCCCGAATCCGGTGTGGAACTGCAACGGCACGCCGCGCGCTGCCGCAAGGCGCGCGGCAGTCCACACCACGTGAGCAACGAGGATTGGATCGTCGAGACGCTGAGCCTGGGCGCCCCGATCAACTCGCCTTAGTGCACCTGCCAGGGCCTGGGCCGATGGCGCCGCCAGTTCCAAGCCGACACGGTAGGCGGCAATGCTCTTGAAGCCGACCGCCCCTGCCGCGAGCGCTGCCTCCAGGCGTTCGGTGAGCAGGTCGCTGAAGGCGGTCCCCGAGATCGCACGTCGGCTCGCCTCCGTAGCGAGCAGCTCCTGCGCAATCGACTCAATGCGCCCGATGCCGTAGACCGGCCGACGCGCTGCCCGCGCGAAGGCCGCGACACTCAGCGCCTGCGGTCCGCCGTAGCCAGAGTCGACCAAGAGGCCACGGATCTGCGCGTCGTCGAAGAGGAGACTCAGGTAGTCGTCACCGGCGCTGCCCACCTGCGCTTCGCGACGTTCGACGACATCGGCCTCCAACCGCGCCGCCGTACCCACGACCAGTCCCTGGTAGGCAGCCAGCGCGCGGACGAACTCGCGATACCCGGCCGATGCCGGTACGTCGTCGGTCAGCGACGCCGGTCGGCGAGCCTCGGTAAAGCAGCGTCGCCAAGCGGGTTCGCCCGGCCCCAGCGATCGCCACCCCGCGAGAAGCGAGTGACAGTGCTGGTCGATGGCGGGCAGCGCCTTGATCCGCTGCGCCGCCTCGTCGGCGACGAGCCGCCCGTGAGAGCGGCGCGCAGGGTCCACCTTGGAACCTTGGCGGTCGTGGATCAACCGGGTCTGGGGCTGGCCTCAAGTTCGCTGGCACCTGCCGATCGCTGGCCAACCGCATAGAGGATGGCGCCTGCCACGAGCGACACCACGGCGATGCCGGCGATCCAGTAGAACCACGCGCCGTAGGCGATGGTGGCCCCGAGAATCGTGACGCTCCCGCTGTCATTGGGGATCAGCGGGGTCCACGCCCCGCTCAGGGTCGCCACGATGCCGACAAACGCAGCGAGCCCACCCAACAGGCTGCAAAGGTAGAAGACCCCGGGGTGAGCGAGCTTGGTGGCCTCAAAGGCGCTGCTGAAGCGACGGATGATGATCAGCACGTCGATGAACAGGATGACCATCGAGATGCACCAGATCACTGTCACCGCCGCTTGCAGGACGTCATAGATCTTGGTCTGCACCTCGACCGGGCTCCCGCCGCCGAAGCCGATTGACGGCAGGACGTCGAACGCCAGCAGGGTGAAGGCTGCGGCCACGATGGTCTGCACCCAAACCGCGTTGTCGGGCACCTTGTTGGCGTTCACGTGGCTCATCGCCGCCGGCAGACGCCGATCGAGGCCCGACACGAAGATGAGCCGGGCGAACGAGTAGTTGTAGACCACCGTGATGAACAGGAAGAAGCCGGCCAGGATCACGGCGACCAGCTTGCCGAGCCAATCGCCGAGCGCGATGCCGACCACCGACGCCACGGATGTGACCTGTGCTGAGCTGCCATCGGCTGGGACGACGACCATGATCCCGAAGGTGGCCAGCAGGTAGGCAGCCATGACTGCCAGCGAGCCGAACAGCAGGTAGCGGGTAATCGCACGGCCATCCTTGATCTCGACCCCCATGTTCAGCGGCACCTCGACACCGAGGAGGGCGAGGATGACCAGGCCGAAGAAGCTCCAGTTCGCAAAGTTAAGGCCGGTCTTCGCCCCTGGCGCGTACGCGCCGAAGTCGACAGGGTTGGTCGCGGCCGGGTGCCCACCGAGCAGCCACACCACGCCGGCGAGACCCATGAGCAGGATGGCCAGGCCGTACAGCACGAACACAACATTGACGATGTTCTGGGTCAGCCGGAACCGGAGGATGGAGAGCGCGCCCGAGAGCACGATGAAGGCCGCGATCACGACTCCCTGGATACGGATGTCGAGGGAACCGATGGTGTCGGGCCACACGTAGCCGAGGAAGGAGAGCACGATGGTGCCGGTCGCGACCATGACCAGGATGCCCGGCCACCAGGCGCAGAAGCCGGCGAAGAAGCCCCAGAAGCTGCCGAAGGCCTTGTTGGTCCACAGGTAGATTGAGCCCTCGCCGGGGAACATGCGGCCGAGCTGGCCGGTGACGATGGCCCCGGGAATGAGGAACACCACGAAGCCCACAATCCACCAGCCGAAGGCTGTTGGCCCGGCGCTCTGGATGACCGCCGCGTTGGTGATGAACAGCACGATGGCCACGAAGATCGCCACCATGTCGAACGAGGTGAGAACCCTGGGCAGAATCCCGCCCGCGACGCGCTCCGAGACGAGCTGATCGTTGGCGGTCGGTGTCGCGGTGGCCATAGCGTTAACCTCCGTGTTCAGGATGCCGGCGTTGACTCCTCTAGAACCTCAGGGCGTGCTCGAAGCACTCGTAGGCTGCATCGTGCGCGCCGAAGCTGGCAACTTCTGAGCGCTTGACCGCCAAATAGGCGGTCCGTCGCAACGGACCGAGCGCCTCACTCAGGAGCTCGTCGCGCTCAAGGGCGTCCAACGCCGCGGTGAGCGTGGTTGGCAGGCGGGCGACGCCGCGCCGGCGGAGCTCGGCATCGGACAAGGTGGCTGGGTCGACGTTGACCGGCTCACCGGGGTCGAGCCGGCGGCGGACGCCGTCCAATCCCGCGTGGATCAGACCACCGAGCGCGAGGTACGGATTGCCGGTGCTGTCGCTTGGCTTGAGCTCCAGGTTGGCCGATGCCTCGGCGTGACCCCACATTGGCGAAGGGATGCGAAGCGCCGCTTCGCGGTTGTCGTTGCCGTAGCACACGAAGGCACTCGACCAGTGCTGCGGTTGCAGGCGGCGATAGCTGTTGACGCTGCCGCAGGTCAGGGCCACCAGGGCTGGCAGGTGTTCAAGAATGCCGGCGATGAAGTGATAGGCCAACTCCGAGAGTCCGTATCGATCATCGGCGTCGAAGAACCGGTTCCTTGCGCCAGGTCCACCATCAGGTCCGACCTCCCATGCCGAGAAGTGGCAATGCGCTCCATTGCCGGCCTGCTCGGCCAGCGGTTTCGGGGCCAGGGAGGCCCACAGCCCATGCCTCCACGCGACGCCCCGGGCGGTTTCGCGGTACCAGACCTGCCGGTCAGCAGCGGCGAGCGCCGATGCGTGACCGATCGATAGCTCCTGCTGCCCATGCCCGAGCTCGGGGTGATAGAGCTCCACGACCATTCCCTGGGCGTCCAACGCGCGGGCGAAATCCACAGCGAAGTCATGGGCCATGGCGAAGCCGGTGGTCGAGAAGCAGAGGCTCTCATCGACCGGGGTCAAGCGGTCGTTGCCGTCCGCACCGGTCTCGCGGCGCGCAAGCAGGAACTCGGGCTCGAATGCTGCGCGCAAGACGATGCCCTCGGCCGCTGCGGCGTCGATGGCGTCCTTGAGGAACGACCGGGGGCAGGCCTCCCACGGCTCGCCGTCGAGGCGAATCAGGTCGCAGAGCATCGCAGCCGCCCCAGGTGCATACGGCAGGTCGACGTAGGTGGCTGGGTCCGGCACGAGGCGGACCTCACCCACCGGGCCCATGCCATCGACCGGCTGCAGCTCATCGAGAATGTTCATCGCCTGCATGGCCAGGGTCAGGCCGATGCCGGTGGCCATGCGTTGCTCGAGGCTGGCACGGCTGGTCGACTTGCCGCGGACGATCCCGCCGTGGTCGACATAGAGGAAGCGAACGAGATCCGCGGCCGCGTCATCTGCCCGAGCCACGACCCGGCGGATACCCTCGACGTCCATGCGCCCACGTCCTTCTGCGCGCCCGTCGCCTGTTCAGGCGTCTGGCTCCGCGCCCTTGGCACTCCCCGCCGCCGTAGTCATAGCATCTCAATGGTCGCTCGGACAAGAGGGATGCCGGTTCGGTCGAACCCGGCGCTGCCCCTCGGTCGCGTCCGCGCCGTGCTGCGATCGCTCAGCGTTGTTGGCGTTCAGGCCGCGTCGCGTGCCCTCACCAGGCCGTCCAGAGTGAGATCAAGGCCGGGCTGCAATCCACGGCGCTTCCCCCGCAGCCCGTACGATGACGCCCGCCGTCGCGTCAACTTGACCCCATTTCCAACTGCAGGGAGTTTCCAGGGTGGATTCAACGAGAAGGACCGCGCTCGTCGCGGGAGTGTTCTTCATCATCACCTTCGTCGCCTCGATCGGAGCGGTGATTGCGTATGGACCTGTTCTCAGCGACCCCCGGTATGTCGTCGGTGCCGGCGCCGACGCGCGCGCGTTCCTGGGGGCGTTCCTCGAGCTGATCCTCGTCATCGCCAACATCGGCACGGCCCTGGCGCTGTTCTCGATCCTCAAGCGGCAGCACGAAGGCATGGCCCTCGGCTATGTCACCGCTCGTGTCGTTGAATCCACCTTCATCCTCATCGGCATTCTCAGCGTCCTTGCGGTCGTGAGCTTGCGGCAGGCCTCTGCCGGGGCGGATGCGGGCTCGCTCGTGACGGTAGGCAAGTCGCTGGTCGCGATCCATAACTGGACGTTCCTGCTCGGGCCTGGCTTCGTCGTCGGCATTGGCAACGGGCTGTTGCTGGGCTACCTGATGTACCGATCCGGCCTGGTGCCGCGGCAGATGGCGCTGTTCGGGCTCGTCGGAGGTCCTCTGCTCTGCGCTTCGGGCATCGCCGTGCTGTTCGGGGTCACCCCGCAGTTCAATGTTTGGCAGGGCATCGCCACCGTCCCGGAGATCATTTGGGAGGCGTTCCTCGCCCTGTACCTCACCTTCCATGGGTTCAAGGCGTCCGCGATTACGTCCAGTGCTCCTCGCGCCAGCCTTGACCCGGATTACGCGCCCCTGTAAAGGAAGCCATTCCGACCCTGCTGCTACGAGGCATGAGGGGAGCCCGTGCTGCTCGGGGGGAGAAAGCGGCACGGGCTCGCGTGGAATGTAGCCCAATTAGCGCAGGATGCAAAGCCCTTTGCATGCGGGCAGATGTGCGCCCCAGCAGCCATATCGCCGAATCCGGTACGCGGTACCACGTTCCCTTTCACACCGGCTCGACGTTTCCCGTGCTGCCATCGACGGTGACCCGCATCCCCGTTCGCAGGCGGGCCGTGGCATCTCCGCAGCCGACGACCGCCGGGATCCCGTACTCACGGGCGATGATCGAGGCGTGCGCCGCCGCGCTCCCCACGTCGGTGACGACCGCCACTGCTCGGGTGAAGAGAGGCGTCCACGCGGGTGCGGTGAGCGGAGCCACCAGGATCTCGCCGGGCTGAAGCTGGTCGAACTCATAGGGCCCGCGGATCACACGCACGAGGCCGGTCGCCCGACCCGGCGACGCCGGCACGCCGGATACCAACGCCTGATCCGATGGACGGGCGCCGATCAGCCCGGGGAAGCTGTCCCATACCCGCTGGATCATCGGGTTCACGCGGCCCACGAGTGGTGGCGGCACCAGGCGGGCCTGCTCGGCGCGCCTTGATCGTCGAGCAGCCGGGTCGACGGTGGGGGAGAGAGGCGACCCACCAAGGGCGGCAAGGACCTCCGTCCGCGTCAGGAAGAAGGCATCATCGGGCTCGGCAATCACGCCCCGCTTGGCCAGCTCGTTGCCGATCCGGAGAACCGCTCGCCGCATCACGGGCCAAGCGATCGTCAGCTCCTCCGTCTGCTCCTCCCGAATCGGAACCAGGTGCTGCGCATCCGCCAGCAGGCGGCGGAAGCTTCGGAGTCGGCGCGGCGACGAAGCCAGGGCGTCGAAGGCGGCAGCCTCGGCCTGGAGCCGCTCGTCGACCACGCGCACGTGAGCCTGGCCAGGCGTCGCCGCTGTCGCCTCGATCGGCATGGGAGCGAACCACCAATCGAGCGACGCGATGCCCTGGCGCCTCAGGTCCGACGGTTGTTCGAACCCTGCGAGGAGCGACAGATGGCTCCCGCCCAAGGTAGGGGCCAGCTCCAGGCGATAGAACCGGGCGAGGTTCATCTCCAGCTTGTATGCCGCCCCGCTCAGCGCCGCGATCGAGGTGAAATATTCGCCGGCAAGTCCGGCGATCTCGTCGATCAAAGACGGCAGGTTGGCGACGGGGAGTGTCTCAACACGGCGTTCGGCATCGGCGATTGAGGCTCGGTAGCGCGGCTGGAGGTCGTCGCGCCACATGCGCTCGGTGACCGGAACGCTGTAGCGCGCCGTCGGGGGAATGATCCCGGCGATGTGGCGCGGGTGGCGAACGAGGCCCACGAGCATCCCTGGCAGGCTGCGCAGGAAGGCGCCTCCCGAGATGAAGTTGATCGAATAGAAGTACCAGCCGTTGACCACGACGTGGTAAGGCCGGGGTGCGATCTGGCCGATCAACTTCCTGAAGACGGCGTGCATACGGTCCTCCATGGCCGTCAGCAGCCAGGACTCGAAGAGCGGAGTGACCGGCTCGCCGATCCACTCGCCCAAGCGGAGCATCCGCGTGTAGGCGCCCTGCGCAGGCGATTCCCACGACACCTCCGGCGGAAGCGCGGTCATCGGCCTGGCCTGGACGATCCAGAGCGCGCCGTCCGCGTCGATCGCCCACTCGATGTCCTGGGGAGCGCCGCGGGCATGCGAGATTCGTCGTGCCTCGCTCGCCACCTGCTCCGCCCGTCGACGATCAATCGCTTGCTCGGGTCGGCGCCGAGGGGTCGCGGTGCCGTCGCGCACGACCCATTCATCGCCAACGGCGGCTCCTGATACCAGCCGATCCGCTGTGCCGCGCACGGCGGTGACGACCGAGGAGCGGCGGTCTCCGTTGATCGGATCGGCCGTGAGAATGACGCCGGCCGCCGCGGGGGCGACCATGCGCTGGATGATCACGGCCATGCGGCCGCTCGCTCCGGGCTGGTAGTCCGCGGCACGCGAGGTGTCGGCGCTGGCGAGTGTCCGCTCGACCGCGGCCAGAAGCTCGTCCGCGGCGACATTCAGCACCGACTCGTACATGCCGGCGAACGAGCGCTCGCTGCCATCCTCGGAGATCCCGCTCGATCGGACGGCGAACAGGCCCGTGCCCAGCTGACCCACAGCCTCCTGAAGCAGCGACGCGCGGTCCTCCGCCGAGAGGTCGACGACCCCAGCCGTCAGCACGACCCCATCGGGGACGCGAACGCCCGCGGCCAGGAGCTCTCCCAGGTTCGCGGCCTTGCCGCCGACATCGACGACATCGGCCATGCGCAGGTCGGCCAGCCGGCGAATCGTTGCCGAGCGGATTGCTGTCGAGTTCATGACCCGTTCCTCGAGGTGACCGAGGCGATGACGGCGCGCAGGACCCAGTCCACGTCATCGGCCGCCTCTTCGACCGATGAGCCGAGTTGATCGCGCCACATGCGCAGAGCCGATGAGGCGGTGAGGATCACCAACAGGCGCGCGATCCGATCACGATCGGCCTTCGATGGCTTCGGCTCGATCGAGTCGGCCACCCGACGAAATATCGCCAGCCGATCGGGGATGTTGAGCCGCCTCACCTCCTCGGACGCGGGACTCGCCATGGCCGCACGCGCGAGGTCGCCGAATGAATCGGTGCGCTCGAAATGCGCCCGCAGCCCACCACGCAGCTCGTCCATGGAGCGAGGGATGACCAAGTCGTCCATGCCGGCACGGCGCACCGCGTGCGGATAGACCGCCCCAAGCAGGTCGCGCTTCGTCGCGAAATGACGGTAGACGGTCGGGACCGATACACCAGCCTCGCGCGCCACCTGGGGGACGGACACGAATGCGAGTCCCCTCGCGATCACCCGCACCGTGGCGTCGAGGATCCGATCGCGGGTCTCCTCGACCTGCTGCGCTCGCAGCGGGCTGCCGTATGGGCGCACCTTATTGGCGATACGAGGCATATTGTGAATATACGACTCGTGTCAAGACATCCGGATCCGGTCGTGCAACGGAGCGTGCACTTCCTGCTCGACTGAGCTGGCTGGTCTGGGGAGCTCACGGGCGCTACGCTCGCCCGATGGTTGAGGGGTTTCCGATTCAACGCACCGCCGTTGGTGCCGCGTGCGTCCTCTTCGACACCGGCGGGCGAGTGCTCCTGGTTCACCACACCTATGGGCGCTTGAACTGGGAGCTGCCAGGCGGCGTGGCAGAGCCCGACGAAGTTCCCGACGATACGGCGAGGCGCGAGCTCCTCGAAGAGACAGGTCTTCGCGTCGAGCTGGACCGCCTGACAGGCGTGTACTTCGAACCTGATCACGACTTCGGACCGATGCTGCATTTCGTGTTCAGGTGCCTGTGGCAAGATCGGCTCGATCCCGTCCCGTCTTCACCGGAAGTCAGTGACGTCCAGTACTGGCCCGTCGACGAGCTCCCGACGCCGATTTCGGACTTCACCGAGCGCCGCATCCGTGATGCTGCCGATGATGGGCCAGTCCGTGTCGAACGCGTCGTCAGCCGTCAGTGGCGAGACTGATTGGATCACCCGACCCCTTGGGCCATCACGGCTTCGTCGCGGAGGCCGAGCACTCGTAGACCTCGACCGCCTGTAACCCCGCCTCGGAGGCCGTTCACCTGCGATCAGCGGCTGGATCAGGAAGATCGCTGTCCCATGTCATCGGCCGTTGGAGTGTAGCCAGAGCCAAGCGACACATGGTTGTCGGCGTCGGCACGCGGAAGCCGGGCACTGCTGGTCGCTTCCCCGTTGCTTGCGATCGGCTGGGCTTTGACCGTCGGTCGGGCCACCGAATTCCTGCTGACGCTCCTGGCGATCGTCGTGCTCATTTCGATATCCCCGCGTCTTAGGCCTCGGAGGCGTCGCTGACGTTCGAGTCGCTGACGGTCGAGGTGTTGCGGGGCGGCACCGCAGCCCGCATCGACTGACCACAACGACCTGGACCAGACCATCCCGGAGTGCAAGTATCTGGCGTACAACCAGGCGAGGGTCGATCTCCGGTTGCATCCCGCCCGCAATCGCTCACCACCGGTCCGCTGCGCGGTTCTTCAATGAACTCTCAGCTCGCAGGAAGGGGCATCAAGTGCGGACGTGGAACATCGGTCTTCGCCTTGCAGTCGTCGGCTGCTCGGTCGTGCTCATCGGCGGTCTGATGGTAAGCGGGACCCGGGCTGGCAGCGCCAACTCGCAGTCGCTCTGCATCGGTCACCACCCACAGGAGTTCGTCTGGTACACACACAGCTGCACCGGCCATGACGAGCCGGAGATCGACCCGCTCTCCAGCAAGGCCGGATCGGCGGAGGATCTGACCTGGACGGTGGTGCTGCCGACCAACGGCGCGGTGCAGGTCGACTCGGTCGGGCCAACGTTCTGGATCGGCGGGACGGTCACCGATCCGCACAGCCTCTTCGGGCAGGCGTTCCTCGAGCTGCAGTTCTATCCAAATAGCATCACCACCGGTTGTACGGCAGGCGGCGGGTACAACGTCAGGTTCGCGCCGAACGTCTACACGGCTTGCTCGCCGGTCTGGGAGGTCTCCCAGCACGGCTACTCCGAGTCGGCGGCCTTCAACGCGATGCTGACTGACAGTGGCAGCGGTGGGCCGCTGATGATGCACGCCGGAGACACGATCACCGACCACCAGTACATCACCGCGGCGAGGGACGGGATGCACATCACGGTGAGCGACCTGACCACCGGCCACTCGGGGACGATCGTGCTGAACAGCAAGATCGACGGGCCGTTGATGCCGGCGTTCAGCGTGCAGAAGCTCGGCAATGCCCTCGGTTGGGGGCTCGTGAACGACGCGCCAAACAGCCTCGTCTGGGAAATCGGTCACACGGGCGATTACACGAAACCCGCTGGCCAATTCTGTCTCCCGGGCAGTGCCACGAAGCCGCCGTGCTACTCGTACGACGTTCCGACCTGGCTCAACTTCCAGCCTCTTCAGATCAAGGGCGTCACGTTCGGCGACGGCAGCAGCGCCCGGAGCTGGTCGGCCGTCAGCGATTACGGTGGCAAGGCCGAGGTCGACCAGTATTGCGGCGCGGCCAACTTCGGAACACCGTTCTGCTCATACCCGTGGTACGCCTACAACGGCGCGGACCGGGCCTTCACCTACGGCGGCGACTACCCTGGCACGACAAAGGACTTCGGCCAGGCTCTTCAGTTCCAGCAGGAGAAGAACTGCGTTAGCCCGGCCGGGCCGTACGCCCAGTACTGCTCGACGGTCTTGCGCTGAGCTGATTCAGGCGCCCGTCGGCTCGCGGTCTCCCAGCCGTAGGACAGCGATGATCAGCAGGGCGAGCAATCCATACCCCACGATGGCCACCAGGGCGGCCACGTCGATTTCACTGCGTCCAACCGGCGAGAAATGCTCCAGGGTGAAGACCCCTCGAAAGACGGCGACGAACGGCTCGCTCGTGTTGTAAATGAAGTCGACCAGGCCGTTCCCGGCATTGGCGGCCAGGGCGAGGAGCAAGAAGCGCAGGCCGATCAGGATGACCAGGATCCCGAACAGGAGCGCCACCACTCGGCGCACGTAGGAGAGGGCGCTGGGCGACCTCGTCGCAGACCCGGAGGTGTTCACGTTGACCTGGCTTCTGGGCTCGTTCTGGTTTGTCATCTCGTGACCTCCTTCGCCGCTCATCGGCGCCACAATCGGTTAATGCCGCGTGGGCGTGTCGCCATGCGCATGACGACCAGTACCGCGGCTGCCCCGAGGGTCGCGATTAGGATGCTCTCGAGGTTGAAGCTGTTGACCGAGCCGATATGCAACAGGTTGGTCGCCACGAAGCCACCGACCAGCCCGCCCACGATCCCGACCGCAATCATCATCAGCAGCCCCTCCCGGCTGCCGACGATGATGCTGGCGAGGAAGCCGGCGACGGCACCGACCGCGATCCAGGCGATCCAACCCATCTGAATCATTCCCTTTCGATCCTATGGCCGCAAGCGGGCGGGCAATGCTCAGTACATATCCTCTTCGGCGCGCCAATGGGCGACGACCATGAGCGTGAGCCCAAACACGAGCGCAATCATGGCCAGGAACAGCGGCCACGAGGCAACAGGCTCTTTGGGCTGGAAGGCCGTATTCGGCACCCCGCTGCTCGTTGGCGATCCGGACGCGGCAGCCGTCGTCGAGCATGCGGACGCGTTGATCGTGTCGTTGATCAGGGTCACGTCGCCGTTCCGTGCCAGCGCGCGACCTGTCACGGTCACCCCGTTGGCCATAGAGATCGACGTCAGGGCCATGATCGTGCCCACAAAGGTGGAGCCCGATCCGAGCGTCGCCGAGCTGGTGACCTGCCAGAAGACATTGCACGGGTTTGCCCCGTTGATGAGCGCCACCCTGCTCGAGGATGCGGTGATGAGGTCCGACGTCGCCTGGAAGACCCACACCGAACTCGGATCGTTCTGGCCGTCGAGGGTGACGGTTCCCGTGAGGTTGAGCGTAACGCCCCCGGCGTTGTAGACGCCGCCTGGCAGGGTCAGGCCAGCCAGCGTCCCGTGGTTCGCTGTCACGGGAAGCCCTGCGGCGACGGTGTACGCCGTCGTCAGGTCGGTCTTGGCTCCCTGTGTGACGGTGTCATTGGGGTCGGGGGCGTTGTGATTCGTCCCTGTCAGAGTGACGCAGTTTGCGCCCGGACAAGCCCCGAATCCCGTCTCCGTGTGGGTAGGAGACGACCCGACATCGCCGACGATCGTGGTTGTCCCAGTGTTGGTCATGCCGGTGCCGGCCAGGACCGCGAACGGCGCGGCGGTACCAAGCCCGACCGGCGCGGGCCCTGCGGCGAACGCGGAATCGGCGACAACAAAGAGGCCCATTGCAAGCGTGGCTACGATGCCGGCCCAGAGGGGCAGCTTGGCACCGGAATGTCGTTTCTCCATGTTGTCCTCCGCCCCCTCACGACGATCCGCAGAGGTGGCGATTTCTGGATGAGGCCGGCTCCGCATCCGCTGAGCCACGCGCTGGTGACCATCAGATGCGCCCATGAGCGTGCGCTCTGCTGACCTCGTTCCCGGAGCATGCTCGGGGCTCGCCGTCACGTCATGACGAGCCGTCATGAGGTCGCGGCCGGCGAGGGCTGTTCAGCTGACCCTGGGCTCAATCCCCCACGAGATACGTGAAGCCATATGGTTCGACCGGCACGGCGAGGTCACCTGTGCCGCTCATTGTTTCGACAAGGCGACCGTCGGCGTCATAGGCGTATGCGATGAGGGAGCCTGCCCCGGCACTCACTGCCGCAAGCCGCCGAGCCGTGGACCAGCTTCGCAGCAGGCCCTGGCTACCTCCCGCTCCCGACAGCACGATGCGCTCGATCTCGGGCTGCAGCAGCAGAGCGTCGAGGCGCGCTGGACGACCGTCACCGACGTAAGCGGCGACGATGTCTGTCGCGCCGGCCATCATCAACTGACTGGAGCCGACGTTGCCGATGTCGAGATACCCGGAAGTTGGCGAGACGCCCTGCGCGCCCGCGCCGCCCTGCCAGACAACACCGAGCGGTGTGTTGGCCATCCTAAAACGGAGGCCGATGGCGTCGAGAGGTACCTCCTGGCGATCGAAGACTGGCAGGACTCGATACCGCCCGGCTTCGGGCAGCGTCACGTGCACCGTCACCCGGCCGTTCGGCAGGAGCTCAACGTATTTTCCAGAGTCACCGGCCCATTGGCTCTCTCCCGTCCAGGCGCTCGCGGGTGTGACGACGCGCGCCGCCCCGGTGAGTGTGCCGCTCTCCGCCTCGAGCTGCGTCCAGCTCAGCTGCCCGACCCGCTCGTTGCGTCCGGTCGCTGCCGCAGCGACGTCGGGTCGCGCGTCGAGCGCGAGCATCGTGAGCAGACCCATGATCGTGCTCTCGGCGCCGCTGTTCCGGTTGGTACGGCCGTCCGCCTCGAGCCCATCGAACGTCACGCCGGTGGCCGGGTCGTACATCTGGACCCCTGAGCGGTTGTTGCCGAAGTACCACGCCGCCTCCAGGCCCGCGACCTTGCGGAAGCTGTCGAGCCCACTCGCATCGGCCGTCCGGAGGAGGTTCTCGACGGTTGCCTCCGCCCCATAGGCGATCTGTGCCCGGTCAATGAGCGACGGGAGCCAAGCTTGCTCGGCGCCCCCCTGGACGACGACATGCGTGGCGAAGCTCGCCCCCTCGCGGGTTGCCACGTTGAGGAGGGCTGTATCGCCCAGGACCGAGCTCGCGGTGGCGAGGGCGCCTGCCATCTGGTCACCCCAGGCGTGCCACACCGACCTGGAGCCGGCCCAGGGGAGGATCGCCCCGAACGGCCAGACAGCCGTGCTGGTCCCGACGGACATCTGGGCCACTCCATCGGCGAGCTGCTCTAGGTCTCGCCGTGCAGCCGCATCGCCGGGCGCAGCTCGAACGTATGCGGACAGACCGTAGATGGCCTCCGAGGAGGCGTCAGCCCCGTCGACGATCAGCCAGGCCGGGACACGGAGTCCATCGAGGACTCGATAGGTCCCATAGTTGACGAGGACCTCGCGGTCGAGCGCGTCCCGCGCGAGTGCCAGGCGCTCATTGAGGAAGCCAGCGAACGCGGGATCGGTGTGGCGGAAGGCCGCATACCCTTCGCCCAGGGCCCAGATCGCCCGCGCAAGCCAGTACGAGGCCCCTGCGTCGGACGGGTTTGGACTATCGCCCGGGACGCTCGCGTGCAGCGTGCCGTCCGGCTGCATCCAGAGGACGAAGTTGCCGCGCCGCGCGTCCGTGCTGACCGTCTGCATGTAGGTCACTGCCCGCAGCAGCCCGTATGCGGCGTCACGGCTGTGGGTGTCGCCGAACTGTTGCCAGTGGCGGATGTAGACCACGGCGGCGCGCGTCAGGTCGTCGGTGTTGAAGGCGCCCTGGCCGTACGTATTCGTGACTGGGTCGTACTGTCCGCCGCCGAGGCGCCGGAAGCCGCTCCCGTCTGGTTCGGCGTAGGTCCACAGGACGCGTAGGGACGGATCACCAGCGAGCTGGTAGGTCGTGTGATCGGCCTGCCCGGGCGGGGTGATCGTGTCACCCAGGAAATCGAGATGGGCGAGGTTGGTCAGTGGCTGCGCGACTGCTCGCGCGGTCCCAGCGGAGAGGAGGCCAGCCACAAGCGAGAGTGCGATGACGCCTGCCAGGGTGGCCGATGGCACCACGTGGGTTCGGTTGGTCGACAGCGGGGTCATGAAACGGCTCCCTGCTCAAAATGGTTATTCCGGCGGAGGATCGCGACTCCGATCCGCGCGTCCGCCATGCCATAGAAGACGTGGTACGCGGGCGACGGCCCGTCATCCACTGGCTCGATGCCCGTTGGAAACACGACATTCGGCACGATGCCGCTCCGCTCGTCGGGGAGCTCCGGCTCCAGCAGCGGCGCGACGGAGCGGGCCACCACGCTGGTGACGTCGGCAGCGTCGAGGATCAGTGCTCCAGCGCAGTAGCGCACATGTCGCTGAGGCTCCAGGTCCCGGGCAAGCGTGCCGCTGACGCCGTGATAGAGGGCCAGCCAGCCCTCCGCAACGCGGACCGGAGGCGGCCCGCCACCGATCTTCAAGGCCTCCCAGCCTTGCTCGGGAAGCGCGATCAAGCGGTGCTGATCGAAGCGGGTCACGGCTTGGAGGTCAGCCTCGACGGCAGAGGCGGAGGCAAAGCTCATCCAGATCCCTGAGCGTGGATCCGCGACGCCGAACGGCACCACTTCACCTTCGCCCGGGCGGATGAGGGAGAGATCCCACGTCGGCCGGTGAAGCATGGCGTAGGCCGGGCTCCCGCTCGGGTCGACGACCGGCTCGGGGAAGAGGACCGCGTCCTTGTTGGTGTACAGGTTCAGGTCGGTCGCCAGCTGCGGATCGTACGCAAAGGAGACCGGCCCGAGCCGATCCCAGCGCTCGAGGTCGGTCGATGCAGCGAGACCGATGCGCGGCCCGAGTGGACCAAAGGCGGAGTAGGCCATGATCCAGCGGCCGAGCCGCGGCAGGTAGGTGATCCTCGGGTCTTCAACGCCACCACCACCGTGGTGCAGCTCCCAGGCCTCTCGAGGCTCGAGGGCGATCCCGAGCCGCTCGACGTCGACCGGTGTGCCTGCCCCGTCGAAGATCACGCGTGCCCGTCCGATGCGCGAGTAGTTCCCCTCGGCGACCAGGCGTGGGAAGAGAAAGAGATCGTCTCCCTTTCGCGCCGTGGCAGGATTGAGCACGCCCCAGGCCTCGGCCGGGTCGCCTGTGAGCGGCGACATCAGGGTGCCGAGCCGCTCGAGGTTGAACGGTGGCTGCATCATCCCTTGATGCCCGAGCCGATGTTCGACTCGGTGAACTGACGCTGGAAGATCACGAAGACAATGACCGCCGGCACGGAAAGCACCACGGCGCCGGCCAAGATCGAACCAAACGGGTTCGCCGCCCGCGCGGCAACCGTCGAGATGTAGTTGGCGAGCGCCACCGCGAGCGGCTGCAGGTCGTGCTGCTTCGTGATCAGGAACGGCCACAGGAACTCGTTCCAGGGCCCGATGAAGGTGACGATCATGGCGGTGATGATTGCCGGCCACGCCAACGGGATGGCAATCCGGCGCAGGATCGTCAACTCCGAGGCGCCGTCCATGCGGGCGGACTCGAACAATTCGCGGGGCAGCTGCATGAAGAACTGGCGGAAGATGAAAACGGCGGTCGCGTTGACCGCGAATGGCAGGATCATGCCCAGGTAGCTGTCGGCCAGGCCGTAGGTGCGCACGATCAGCACATACAGCGGGATCATGAACAGCTGGAACGGCAGCACGAGAATCAGCAGCATGCTGTTGAAGACGGTGCTTCGCCCTCGGAAATCGAGCTGGGCCAGGGCGTAGCCGGCCAGGAGGCCCAGGACGAACGTCGACAGCAGCACGCCGCCAGTGAAGATCCCCGAGTTGATCAGCGTTCGGACCAGGTCGACCTGCGCGTTGATGTCGGTGAAGTTCGCCAGGGTCAGGTTGCCGGGGTTGGGGAAGGCACCCGAAATGTCCGGGTTCGGTTCACGCTGCAGCGCCCCGACCACCATGTAGTAGAAGGGGAAGATGAACAGGATCGCGCCGAGCACCAGCACGCCCAGACCCCCGACCCGACCCCATGACATGCGCTGCCTGGGCTCCTTCGCGGCGACCCTTGGCGATGCGTTCTCGATCGCGTCCGCGGTGGCCACGGTCACTCCCTCTCGAGCACGAAGCGGTTGACCGCCGAGATGGCCATCACCCCGATCGCCAGGATGGTTCCGATCGCCGCCGCGTAGCCCGCGTGGCCCTGCTCGATCCCTTGCTGGTACATGAGCAGCACCGGCGACATCGAGGCTCCGTTCGGGCCGCCACCGCCGGTGAGCAGGTACGGCTCGGTGAACAGGTTGGCCCCCACGATCGTCGCCAGAATCACGACCAGAGTGGTCGCCGGGCGAACCTCCGCCACGGTGATCGCGAGGAATCGGCGCACGACGCCGGCGCCATCGACCTCTGCCGCTTCATAGAGCTCCTTTGGGATGGCCTGGAGCGCCGCGAGGTACAGGAGCACGTAGAAGCCGAGCTGCTTCCAGGTAACCACCAGGGCGATGATCGGCATCGCCCAGAACTCGTTCACGAGCCAGGACGGCTTGGGTGCCAGCGGACCGAGCAGGCCATTTACGAGGCCGCTGCTGTTGAAGAGCCACAGCCACACGCCGATGACGGCCACGCTCGCGGTCACATAGGGGATGTAGTACGCACTGCGGAAGAACGCGCGAAACGGCAGTTTGGCGTTGAGCGCGGACGCCAGGACGAGTGAGAGCACCACCGTCAAGGGGACGTTGATAAGGATGAACTCCACCACGTTGAGGATCGAGCGCTGGAAGACCGGGTCGCCCAGGATCTGGGTGTAGTTCTTCAACCCGACGAACGGGCGGCTCACCACCGCCCCCGGCGCCGCGAAGAAGTAGTCGAAGAACGAGATGTAGAGGGAGAGGAGAAGCGGGTAGGCGTACAGCCCCAGGAGAAAGATGACGTAGGGGGCGATGAACGCGTAGCCGATCGGGTCGCGCCCGATCAGCCTGCGCATCCGCCCCCCGCGCCCTGCGGCGGCGATCGCCATCAGCTCAGCTCGCGCTGATGAGGGTCTTGATCTTGTCGGCCGCCTCCTTGAAGGCCTGATCGATCGGCTTCTTGCCGAAGATCACCGATTCGCTGTA
>JALYLB010000041.1 GCA_030774475.1 Chloroflexota bacterium
CGTCCGACTGGCGACCGACGACGTCCAGGGCGTCGACGAGATCAGCCGCGGTTGGCTGCGGGGTCGGGCGGCGATGGAGGCCTACTTCAAGTCGTTGGGGGAGCAGGCCTCGAACATCCGCTCGACGTTCAGCGACATCCATGCCCTGGAGGTCGGAGAACTCGGAATCCTGACGCTGGTCGTGGATCAGGAATACGACATGGGCGGTCAGCCGACGTCGATCCATGCGCGCCCAATTTGTCCTGGCCGGCCTTAGCGCGGCCGACGCCTCGATCCAGGCGCGGTTGAGGCCGGGTGCCCGGCCCTCGGAGGCGCACAGTGAGCCCTTCGAGGCGCCATTCCCGAGCAGCGCTCCGACTGCTGGCGCGCCTAGGCGACCAGCCCCAAGGGCGAGCGGATCGAGGGCGAGGGGCCGGTCTCAGCGCTGAACGCCCTGGCGAGGGAGCTGGCGCCGCTGAGGGGGTCGCCGAGCGGCCAGCCGGTCTACTGGGCATGAACGCGAGGCCGCGCGACCGGCGGTAGCAAGTCGGCGACCCCACGTCGAGTCTAGCCGCGATCGGCAACCGGGAGACCCGAGTAGGCCAGGGGCGTGCTGTGGCCTTATCAGTCGCCGCTTCCGGACTCGCCCGACCCCGAGCTCTCCGAGTCGCGAGTCGTGGGTGTCGCTCTGGGACGCACCTGACTCGTCGTTGCTCGACTCATCGGTGCTCGACTCATCCTGTGACTCGGAATCGCTCGCCTCTGGGCTCTCGGTTGGCCCGGAGATCTTGGCCGCGTCCGGGGCGGCCGGCCCACAACTCAGGCTCGTGCTCCTCGCGTCGGTTCCGACTGTAACTTCGTCGGACATGGCCGAACCAGCGAGGCACCTGGGCTGCCAGGCGGCGTGGGTAACCTCCCGCCGTAAGCCAACGAGCCGGGCCGGGCGGTCGCACCCCGGCCACACTTCCCGCAGCAGTGTCGGCCGCCTAGAGTGGCCGGACAATGCCTCTGAGCAGAGAGCAGCTTGACGAGATCGAGGGGCGCCTTGAGGTGGCGAACGCCATTCAGCGCCGGATGAATTCGCTATCGGAGACGGTCGAGCAGGAGAAAGCGCCGGGCGGCTGGGTGATTTCGGAGATTCACACCCCCGAATATCGCGAGCAGTTTCTCCGGCTCTCGCAAGAGTGGCGGGCAGCCCAGGAAGCGCTAGTCGACTACCTGGACTCCATCGTCAAGGCCTGAGGAGTTGTGAGACTAGGTGAGCGACATGCCCGAGCTGACCGGTATCGAGATGGAGCACCTCGATCGCGCCATGCGCCGCTACCTCGAGGGTGACGACGGCCCGCGCAAGATCACAGACAACATCGCCAAGCAGGAGATGCTCGACGAGCTGCTCGGCGGCCCGCTCGGCGATCTCATCGCCGCGGATAACCCCGCGCAGCGAGAGAAGGTGGCCGCGTACATCGCGCAGGAGCTGAAGCGCATAGAGGATCGCGAGACGTAGGGCGCCAAGAACCACCCCGGTCGCGAGCGGCTAGGCCACCGAGGCGAGAACGGAAGGCGTCGAGCAAAGCCGACCAAGCGGTCAACGCTGGGTCGTGCTCCGGCTCGTGATGACGGCGATCAGCCACAAGCCGATGATCACTAGGGCGAGATAACCACCGACCACCGCCACCGCCAGCAGCATCATTGCCGCCCTCCTGTCGATACACGGGTAAGTCGCCGACCTACCACCAGCAGAAGGATCGCCGCACTCGACGGCGGCGGACAGCCGTACCAAGGTACCTAAGCGGAGAGGCGCGACCTCATCCCACAGCCCTTATGCCAAGTGGGGCCTCTTGCCGCCGGATCGCTCCTTGTAGAACGTGTGTTCTATCGACTAGCATCGCCGGAATGGCGCCCCTCGCCGGCTTGTCCAGGGCCTCGTTCTGCCACGACGGCTCGCCGAGTAGCGACGCGCCTCGCCGCCCCAGACGGGCCGCTGCGTGCCTCACCGTTGCTCTGAGCGTGACCCTCGCCGGATGCGGTAGTGCGCCCCCTTCCATGCCACCTATTCAATGCGTCGCACTTGAAGCCACCCGGTGCTGGCATACCGCTTTCGCGGCCATCCGCGACGCGGAGCGGGACCACCGAGGCGGCATCGCCCGGGTCACCGCCGCGGGCGGCGATAGCTGCCCAGTGCCCATGCCCTGCTCTCCACTGCTCCACCTCTGCGGGGTGGCCGATGTGCTCCTGACCGGAGGCGGGCACGTGTACTACCAGGTTCGGCTGACGCCCGAGGGAGAGTTCCGCGCTGATCAAGCCCGCCCCGGGGTCTCCATGCTGAGCGTCGCAGACGTGTGGCAGGCCGACTAGGACTGGACCCGCACGATGGCGCCGCTCGCCGGCAGTCGAAGGCATGGGTCGAAGCTTCCGCCGCGCTTCCGCTCGGCTGGCGGCTCGAGGGCGTGACGTGCTACTCCACCGGGCTCAAGCCCGAGCAGCGATCGGGATCGCTGGGGGGCGTCGGCAGCCGAGCCCGACGGCCGGACTGTCTAGGGCGAGGTAGACGCCATCGGGGCGCCTGTCGCGCTCGTCGCCTTCGATGCGATGTGTGCGGAGCTCTGGCAGCAACGCGAAACCGTGCAGCGGTGATCGACAACGCGGAGATCCGCCCCCAGCGGCACGTGCGCCTGCGGCTGCTAGGCTCACTCTCAGTGGCGGTTCTGCCGGGCCTGCGCGACTGACGAGCACCGCAAGGCGCTAGCGTAAGGTCATCGGGGCGGGCCGGGATCGGGACACCTGGCTCGCCCGCCGTAAGGTTTCTCGTGGGGTCGGCGTCCGGTCAGGATGGCGCCGGCCCCGGTCGGGCTAATCCCCCTCCGCGATCACCAGGAGCCGGGCCCGATCGATCTCCTCCACGAGCTCGGGGTGTCAGGCCGCCGAACCGTCGAGCCCTGCGCGAGCCTCATCGGTTCGCTTCAACGCTCGACGCCGGAGGTCGTCCAGATCGGCGCCGAACACCTTGGGCGACGCGCCGTACTGCCGGATCCTGGCCACCTCGGCGCGATACAGGACCAGCACCGCCCGAACCTGCAGTCGGACTCGGTCGGCGCTGTCCATGGCCGGTCTCCTAACGTGTAGAAACCCGTCCGCGCAAGGCTTGTGCCGCGGCCGATTTACGTCTGTGCCAACTCGCCGATTTGAATACTCGCGCATCCCAGGCTTCCCTACCAATACGCGCTTACAACGCGTTGGCTTCCATCAGGTCCTTCAGGTTGTCGAGATCGCTCTGAAATTGCCGCCTGGCACTGCTCACGATGAGCGGCTCAGCGAGCTTGAAGAAGCCGCCCGGCTCCGCCTCGATGGTCAAGTTGACTCGTGTGTCGCCTTCAATCTGCGCCAAGGTCACCGAGGCTTGGACCGGGAACGGTCCCGACTTGCTCTGCCACGCGAATTTCCGGTTCGGCTCGAACTCGGTGACCTCGGAGTCATTTTCGATGCGTCGGCCGAGGAACTTGTTGACGGAGTGCGTCGTTGTACCCACGCCGATGGGGCCGGGCGAGGTCTGCTTGGCCTCGAGCGCGCCCGATGTCCACTTCGGGGTGTTCTCGATGTCGCTTACCACTGCGAAGACGTCCTCGACGGGTCGCTTGATCGTGGTACTGACTTCGGCTCTTGCCATGGCTCGATCCTCCAAGACTGTTCGGGGCGGGATGGGGAAGCTTTCGCGCTCACGCCCGAAGCCGTTATACACCCCATCTGAGCGACGCTGGCGGGCTCGAGACAGCGGCGCTGATGGTTGGACCTACGGCGTACCGAGCTCAACTAGGGCGAAGGTATTGCCGTCCGGATCCTTGAACCAGGCCCCCCGGTTGGGGCCGAGCTGCGCGATCCCGTCGACGGTCTTCGGCGCCTGGTACTCCTCGAAGGTGACCCCGCGTGAGCGCAGCTCACGGATCGCCATCTCCAAGTCGGGGACTTGGAATCCGGCGACGGTGTTCTTGGCGGTCCCCGCCAACTCGGATGG
>JALYLB010000042.1 GCA_030774475.1 Chloroflexota bacterium
CGTAGGAGTCTGGGCCGTTCTCAGTCCCAGTCTGGCTGATCATCCTCTCAGACCAGCTACCGATCGTCGCCTTGGTGAGCCGTTACCCCACCAACTAGCTAATCGGACGCAGGCCCCTCCGGAAGCGGATTACTCCTTTAGACGGCGAATCGAATCGCCGACCACATGCGGTATTAGCCACCCTTTCGGGCAGTTATTCCCCACTTCCGGGCAGGTCACCTACGCGTTACTCAGCCGTCCGCCACTAGGTTGATCGAGCAAGCCCGATCAACCCCGTTCGACTTGCATGTCTCACGCACCCCGCCAGCGTTTGTCCTGAGCCAGGATCAAACTCTCCGAACAAAAAGAAAACAGTGGTCTCGCCCGAGGGCTGCTCCACCGTTCCAGTTCAGACTTTGTCCCGCTGACTCGTGTGGGTTCCTGTCACTCTTCAGCTGTTAAGCAACTTGCCGCCTGTGCGGCTTCGTTCGATTGAGGCCTCCGATACCGGTCAACCTCGGTGGCAAGCGGCGCGATCTCAAGAGGTCGCCGTTCTTGCGTCACCTCACCGGCAGTCGGCCGGCGCGATCTCGGATGGTACGCGTCACCCGATCAACCGTCAAGCGCGCGTCGCCCTCACCTGAGCTCGCCAAGGCGGCGCGGACGCGGTTCAGGTCCGCTCGACCTGGCGCCGACCCTGGAGGGACCGGATGAGGGTGACGTCGTCGGCGTACTCCAGGTCCCCGCCGACCGGAAGCCCGCGGGCGATGCGCGTCACATCGGGCACGTACGGCGTCAGGAGGTCTGCGAGATACATCGCCGTGGCCTCGCCCTCGAGGTTCGGGTTGGTGGCAAGGATCACCTCTTCAACGCCTCCGACGCGAACTCGATCGATGAGCTCGCGGGCTCGGATGCGTTCGGGACCGATCCCGTCAATGGGGCTGATCGCGCCGTGGAGCACGTGGTATCGACCGCGGAACTCGCCGGTCCGCTCAATGGCCAGGACGTCGAGCGGCTCCTCGACGACACATATCCGCGCAGGGTCGCGACGCGGATCCGCGCAGATCGCGCACGGATCGTTGCCCCGCTCGGTGATGTTGCAACAGACCGAGCAGTAGTCGACCTCCTCCTTGACCGCGACCAGAGCGCCGGCGAGGCCGCGTGCCTCGTCCGCCGGCGCGCGAAGGACGTGATACGCCAACCGCTGAGCGGTCTTCTGCCCCACACCGGGGAGGCGGCTGAACTCCTCGATCAGCCGCGCGACGGGCGCAATCAGGCCGGCCATCGGTCAGTGCTCGGGTTCGGGGGTAGGAGGATCAGCGCAGCCCGGGCATCCCCGGAAGGCCGAGGCCTCCGGCGATCCCTGCCATGCGCTCCTGCTCCACTTGCTTGGCCCGGGTGATCGCATCATTCACCGCAGCCAGCACCAGGTCTTGGAGCATCTCGACCTCTCCTGGGTCGACCGCGCCAGGGTCGATCTCCACCGCCCGGACCTCGCCCGCGCCGGTGATCACCACCCGCACCGCGCCGCCACCGGCGGTTGCCTCGAGGGTCGTCTCGCGCAGCTCCTGCTGCGCCTGCGCCATCTGGGTCTGCATCTGCTGCGCCATCTTGGCGATCTGGCCGATGTTCACATTTGCTCCTGCTGTTTCGATTTCGGGTGGACCGGCTCAGTGAACCTCGGGGACGTCCACCAGCTCGCCGCCGGTAATGCGCAGGACCCCATCCAGCAAGGCCTGGGCATCTGGGTCAGTTGGATCTGGGGCGACAGCCGCGGCAATGGTCAGCGGCTCGAGCTCCACGTTGCTGGCGATGCAGTCAATCGCCCAACTTCCCCCGAAGACGGTGATCAGCAGCTGCTCGATGGAGGCGGCGCGCGTCGCGGTCTTCTCTCGCATGAACGCACGCTCCTCCGGAAAGGCGAGGGTCAGGCGCGCCCCAGCGAGGGCAACCGGGCGGCACTCGCGCAGGAGCGGCTTGATGGCAGGGCTGGCGCGCTCGACGATCTCTCCCCAGCGGACACGCACGGCGTCAAGCTGCGGCCGCCCGTTCTGCTCCAGGGGCGCGCTGGCGGATGACGAGACCGATGGCGCTGGCGCAGGCTCGCGCTGGGCGGTGTTGCGCTCCGGTGTGGGAGCGGCTCGAGGCGGCGTCTGGGAACGAGTCGGCGTCTGAGAACGAGCCGGCGTCTGGGAACGAGCCGGCGTGGCGGGCACCCGCTCCGGGCCGGCGTTGGCAACCGCGGCGGGTGCCACGACGGTGGAATCCACCGCCAGCAGCTCAAGGATCAGTCGTGACCGCCCCTCGCGTCCCCCGACGCCGGCGGCCTCCGCGACGGCGCGCAGGATCGTCGCGAGGCGACGAGCGCGGGGTGGGTCGCCCGCTGAAGCAAGCAGCCGGCGGCGCGCCTCCTCCTCGGCCTGCGAGGCCACTTGCGTCATGTCCCGGCCGGCATCGGCCAGCTCCTCGATGTGTCCGATGGCCGCCGAGGCGTCGCCGGCAAGGTACGCATCCAGGAGTCCCCCGATCGCTTCGTCATCGGCCAGTCCGACCGCCTCGCGAACGGCGTCTTCGGTCACCCGATCGCCGGCATAGGCAAGGACCTGGTCGAGCAGCGACTCGGCGTCGCGCATCCCGCCATCGGCCAGGCGGGCCAGGAGGGCCAGCGCGGCGGGCTCGGCATCGGCCCCCTCGGCGGCGCTGATCCGGGCCAGCTTGCTGACGATCGCCTCCGCGGGCAGGCGCCGGAAGTCGAAGCGCTGGGTGCGGCTGATGATGGTCGGCAGCACCTTGTGGGTATCGGTCGTCGCCAGGATGAAGACGACGTGGTCCGGCGGCTCCTCGATGAGCTTGAGCAACGCGTTGAAGGCGTGCGTGCTCAGCATGTGGACCTCGTCGATGATGTAGACGCGCTTGCGCAGCTCGGACGGTGCGGTGAGCGCCCGCATCACCAGGTCGCGCGCATCCTCCACCAGCCCATGGCTGGCGGCGTCGATCTCGATGACGTCTAGGGCCCGGCCCTCGCGGATGGCGACGCACGAGGGACAGGCATCACACGGCTCGCCGTCTGAGCCGCGGTTGGTGCAGTTGATCGCCTTGGCCAGGATCCGGGCGGTCGAGGTCTTACCGGTCCCCCGCGGCCCGACGAACAGGTAGGCGTGCGAGATCCGGTCGGTCGCGACCGCCTGTCGGAGGGTGGTCACGATCGGATCCTGCCCGAGGAGCTCCCCGAAGCGCTGCGAGCGCCAGCGCCGGTAGAGGGCGCGGTGGGGCTCCTCTGGCTCAGACGAGGCGTGCAACGCAGCGTGATCCACGGGCGGGGTTGCCTCGGAGATGGTCTCGATTGGTGGGGCTTGAGGAGCGGTGCTGGTCCTGGGCATCAGGCGGTTGAGGGTACACCGACGAGGCGGTGGCCGGGGTCACCGGCGAGCCGCCCGCGTCGGGAGGAAAGGTATCGGTCGTGCACCCGATGTCGATCGGTCGAACCCCGCACGCGCCACACCGCCCGGCTCCAGCCAGGTCGCCCCACGGCACCCGAGGGCGATCGCTTACCGCTGCTTCCTTCCGGACCTGACGGGGTTCGCGGACCTTCGCTGCGTGGGACCCGACTCTCGACGTCGGGCGGTGGAGTGGTAGGCGGAGGCCAACGACCTCGACCGGGAATTCAGCCCCGCTGTAGCGGATTGCGGGTGCAGGGCACCGCTAGTTCCCCGCCTAGCACGACCGGCG
>JALYLB010000043.1 GCA_030774475.1 Chloroflexota bacterium
CTTGGCATCTGGCAGTCAGTCGCCCTCGTCGAGCCGAACGTCGAGAAGCGCTTTCGGCAGGTGCGGCTCTCCTTCCTGCCGGCATAGGCGCTCCCCGGCCCGTCGCGGCGAACGCTCACCCCAGCGCTCAGCCGAGCGCGCCGACCTGCCGCTCCACGGTCTTCGGGTCATCCGTCGGCGCCTCGCAGGCATAGCCTCGGCAGACGTAGGCGGTCGTGACCCCGTCCACCGGCGCCTTGCCCTCGAAGAGCGACCAGCCCGCGAGGTGGGAATCCAGCGGGAGTGTGGCGACGAGCAGATCGGGAGCGTACGGGCGCAGTGCAGCGGACCGCAGGGCCTGGGCGGCGACTCGCGAGGTAGCTGCGTCCTCGTCGCCAGCCGCAATCTCGGCGATCACTGCGTCCACCGGCTGGTTCAGTGCCCGATCGGCGGCGGACAGCATCCGCCCGAAGGCCGACGGCTGGCGGTCGAAGGCTGCCGCCACGGCGCCAAGAATGGATCGCGCCTTGCGGTCGTAATCCGCGTCCGCGGTGACCAGCGCGAGGCGCTGGAGGACGTCGGCCGCCACCGAGTTCCCAGCCGGCGTGGCGCCGTCGATGAGCGAATGGGGCCGCGCCACGAGCGCGTCGTGCTCGTCCGAGGTGTCCCAGAACGTGCCGGTCTCCTCGTCCCAGAACTGGCCGATGGCGCGATCCATGAGGTCCCGCGCGAGGATCAGGTCTCCTTCGCCTCCGAGCGCGGCGTGCGCGGCGAGCAGGCCGTCGGCGAGGCACGCGTAGTCCTCGAGGAAGCCGGGGGTATGGCCCCGCCCATCGCGAGCGGTGCGCCACACGCCGCCGTCCGGGCGCACGAGGGATCGCCGGATGAACGCGGCGAGCTCCGCTGTGGCCGCCAGGTAGTCGCTCCGTCCGAGCGCGCCTGCGCCGGCAGCGAGAGCCCGCAGCATGAGCCCGTTCCACGCGGCCAGCTGCTTGTCGTCGCGGGCCGGTCGCACCCGTGCCTCTCGAGCGGCCAGTAGGGCGGCTCGGGCCTGCTGCACGAGGTCAGGGTCCGGCGCGGGCCCCGCCACGCGGAGCACGCTGCGACCTTCCCAATTCCCGCCGTCGGTGATATCCCAGAACGCGGCGACCGCTTCGACCTGGTCGGAGGCAAGTCCCGCGGCGCCGAGCACCGCCTTCGCTTCTTCGGAGGTCCAGGCGTAGAAACGGCCCTCCTCGCCCTCAGTGTCGGCATCGAGCGCGGAAGCGAAGCCGCCATCGGGCACTGCCAGCTCGCGCAGGCAGAAGTCGAGGGTCGACTCGGTCACGGAGCGGAAGCGAGGCTCTCCGGTCGCGCGCCAGGCCTCCAGGTAGCAGTGGGCGAGCTGCGCGTTGTCGTACAGCATCTTCTCGAAGTGGGGCACCAGCCAACGAGCATCGGTGCTGTAGCGCGCGAAGCCGCCGGCCAGCTGGTCGTGGATCCCGCCATCGGCCATGGCGTGCAGCGTGCGGGTCACCATCTCCAGCGTCGCCGGATCCCGATCCTGCCGCCACGCGCGGAGCAGGAACTCGAGGGTCATCGGCGCGGGAAACTTGGGCGCACCGCCGAATCCGCCCAGGAGCGGATCGAAGGTTGAGGCCAGCTGGCGCACGGCCCCATCGAGTTGGTCGCGGCGCAGCGCCCCGTTGCCGGCAGGCGGGGCCATCTGCTCGCGGAGGTGCGCCGCAAGCTGCCGGCCCTGCTGGGCGACCTCGGTGCGTCGGGTCCGGTAGGCATCGGCGACACCCGCCAGCACGCGCGGAAAGCCGGGCAGGCCGTGGCCGTCCTGCGGCGGGAAGTAGGTGCCGCCGAAGAACGGCTCCAGGTCGGGGGTGAGGAAGACGCTCATCGGCCAACCGCCTGAGCCGGTCATGGCCTGAACCGCCGCCATGTACACCTCGTCGAGGTCGGGGCGTTCTTCGCGATCAACCTTGATCGCCACGAACTCGCGGTTCATGAGCTCGGCCGTCTCTTCGTTCTCGAAGGACTCGCGCTCCATCACGTGGCACCAGTGACAGGCGGCGTAGCCGATCGACAGGAAGATCGGCCGGTCCTCCTGCCTGGCGCGCTCGAGCGCCTCCGGTCCCCACGGGTACCAGTCGACGGGGTTACCGGCGTGCTGGAGGAGGTAGGGGCTCGTCTCCGCGGCGAGGCGGTTCGGCATGGGCCCAGTGTCGCACCCGCGACGAACCGGGTTCAGCCGAAGGTCGGCCGATCTAGCCGGGTGGGAATTGGCGCGTCGACGCCTGGAAGGGCACGACGCTCAGGGTGGACGGCTGCCCGGCGCCGTTGCACGGCGGAGCGGTGATCGTCGAACCGCCCTCCACGTCGGTGGCCTTGAGCTCGATGGAGGCGCCCTGGAGATGGAGGACAAGCGTGACGGCCATCGGCTGCTCGGTGTTCGGACACCAGTTGTGCCAGACGATGATGAGCTCCGCGACGTGGCCCGCTCCGAGCTGGACCGGGGAGCCCGCATTGCTCGCCGCCGAGCTGACCAGCACCTTGCCCGCGGCGTCCACGACTTCTGCCTCCGGCGACCCCTGCAGGGTGCATGGGCCGGCCGAGTCGACCGTCCGGAACAGGGGCGACGTGCCGCGCGAGCCGGCCGCCCCACCCCACGGATCGGCCGAGATGGCCAGGTTCGACGCCAGGCAGGGAGCTGCAGGATTGCTGGTCGGCGCCGGGGTCGCGGAGGAGGTGCCTTCTACGGAGGACGACGCTGCCGAGGAGTTCCCGGCGGAACTGCCGACAGGCTCCCGGGGCAGTCCCAGCGTGACCGCCAGGGTCACGACCGCGGCACTGGCCGCGACAGCCCCGATGAGTGCCCAGCGCAGCGCCGGACGAGCCGCTCCGCGCTGACGCCGCGCGTCGGCCAGCGAGAGCGGCAGCGGCTCGTGCCGGTAGCCGCGCTCTCGTGGGCCAGGTGTCCGCAGCGACCGCTCGAGCCGGTCGTGGTCGTTCATGACTCCATCTCCTTCGCGAACCGCTCGCGCAACGTGTCGAGGGCGCGGCTCACGTGACTCCGTGCGGAGACCGCGGCGATGCCGAGGATCGCGCCGATCTCCTCGAATGGAAGGTCGGCGCGGTAGCGCAAGTAGATCGCCAGGCGCTGCCGCTCGGGAAGCCGCTCCACGGCGTCCCACGCGGCGATGGCATCCGCTCGGTCGATAGCGGGAACGTCGGAGCTTGGCCCCATCCGTTCCATCAGCCCCTGCACCCGACGGCGCCATCGGTGCTGGTCCATGCAGATGCGGTACAGGGTGCGGAAGACCCAGGCATCGGGCTGCTCGATCCGCGTACCCGCGTCCAGCGCGACCCACAGGCGCAGCAGCGCCTCCTGGGTGGCGTCGTGGGCCTCCTCGTCGGTCAGGCCGAGGTGGCGGGCGAAGCCGAACAGCTCACCCCCGCGCCGGTCCTGGAGATCGGCCACGACGGCGCGATCAAACTCCGTCGAGGCGGATGCTGCGCGCGGGGTCGTCACCGCGATCGCGTCATGGGTCAGTTCCATGCCTCATCGACGCGGCGCCGACCAGAAACGTTGAGCGCGCCCGCGTGGCTTGCGTCACTCGTACGCGGCGGCGTCGGCGAGGAACTGCTCCTGGTAGAGCTTTGCGTACAGGCCCTCGTGCCGCAGCAGCTCGGCGTGCGTGCCTCGCTCGACGATCCTGCCCCGGTCATAGACCAGGATCAGGTCCGCGCGCAGGATGGTCGACAGCCGATGGGCGATAGCGATCGTCGTGCGCCCCTCCATGAGCCGAGCGAGTGCGCCCTGGATGAGGCGCTCGCTGACCGTGTCGAGAGCCGATGTCGCTTCGTCGAGGATGAGGATCCTGGGATTCTTAAGGAGGACGCGCGCGATCGCGATCCGCTGCTTCTCGCCGCCGGAGAGCTTGTACCCGCGCTCCCCGACGACCGTGTCGTAGCCTTCCGGCAACTCGAGGATCCGGTCGTGGATGGCCGCCGCCCGAGCCGCGGCCTCGACCTCGTCCATGCTCGCGTCGGGCTTGGCGTAGTGGAGGTTGTCGAGCACCGAGCTGTGGAACAGGTATGTTTCCTGGGTGACGACACCCATGCTGCGGCCCAGTGACTCGAGCTTGATCTTGCGCACGTCGAGCCCGTCGATCAGCACTGCGCCACCGTCGACGTCGTAGAGGCGCGGGATCAGGTAAGTGGTCGTCGTCTTGCCGGCTCCCGACGGACCCACCAGGGCGACCAGCTGCCCGCGCCCGGCGACGAAGCTGACGTCCGCGAGGTCGAACGGCCGGATGGGTAGGGGAACGGCACGTCCGGAAGCCTCGGCCTCGGCCTCCTCGGCGCGGGCAAGGACCGCCGTCGCGCTGACCGGGTAGTGGAACGCCACCTGGTCGAAGCGCACCTCGCCCCCCATCCGCGACGAGTCCAGGTCCACCGCGTCCGGCGCATCGGCGATCTCGTGGGGCATCTCGAGGTACTCGAAGATGCGGTCGAACAGCGCCAGGGCGCCCTGGATCTCGATCTGGACGTTCAGCATCTGCCCCAGCGGGAAGAAGATGCGGCTCTGGAGGGTCGTGAAGGCAACGATCGTCCCGATGCTCACATGGGTGTCGCCGCGGATGATCAGGGTCCCGGCAAGGATGTAGACCAGCGCCGGCATGATGCTGAAGAAGGTCCCGATCATCGCGAAGAACCAGCGACCGAGCATCTGTTGGCGCACCTGGAGGTCGCCCAACCGGAGGGACTCCCGGCGGAAGCGATCGATGCTCGCTCCCTGCTGGCCGAAGGTCTTGGAGAGCAGGATCCCGGAGACCGAGAGCGACTCCTCGGTGATCGCGCTCATCTCCGCCATCGACTGCTGCGTCATACGGCTCACCTCACGACGGACCTTGCCGACCCTGAAGGTGATGTAGGCGAAGATGGGAAGCATCCCGAGCGAGAGGGCCGTCAGCCGCCAGTCGAGGATGAGCATGGCAACCACGGTGCTCGTCACGGTCGCGACGTTGGAGAGGAGCGAGCTTGCCGTGTCGGTGACCACCGATTGGACTCCGCCAACGTCGTTGGCGATCCGGCTCTGGATCTCGCCTGTTCGCGTCTCCGTGAAGAATCGGAGGGGCATCCACTGCAGGTGGCTGTAAAGCGCCACTCGCAGGTCATTCATGACCCGCTGCCCGACCACGTTGGAGAGGAATGACTGGCCGACGCCGATGAGGCTGGTGACGATCGGCAGCACGATCATCAACCCGCTCTGCAGGTAGAGGAGGCCAAGGTCGCGCGGCCCGGTCAGGTTATCGATGACGAGCTTGATCAGGATCGGATTGACGACCCCGATGGTGGCGGTGACGAGGATCGCCACCGCAATGACGATGAGGCGTCCCTTGTACGGGACGAAGAACCGAACGATGCGCCGCAGGGTGGCCGAGCCGGTTCCCTTTCGGCGCTGGAGGTTCGGCTCCTCTCCTCCCCAGTGGCCGCCCCGGCCGCGCATCATGCCGCGATCATCCGATCAGGTGAGCAGGACCGAGAGGAAGGCCTGCGCCGCCGTCAGCCCAACCTGCTTGCCGACCTCTGCCGCTCGCTCCCGCACCCGCTGCTCTGCGGTCTCCCAGTCGTCGATCTGGCTGGCGTGACACCTGAGGGCGGTCAGGGCGGCGTCCATCTGGTCGGCGACATCCAGCCACAGGTTGGGATGCTCGACACCGGTAACCAGCACCTGGCGCACCTTCCATGTCTCGAGCCCCTCGTCGAGCAGCTCGGGGAAGTTGAGCCGGTCGCGAGCCGCGGGGTAGACCGCCGCCATGGTGACCTCACCGGTCGCCAGGTGGTCCGGGTGGGCGATGTACGGGTTGCCGTCCATGCGCCGCTGCCAATTCTGGGCGATGACCAGGTCGGGTCGGAAGTGCCGGATCTGGCGCACGATGTCCCGCCGCAGGTCGAGCGACGGGGTGAGGTAGCCGTCGGGGTAGCCGAGATGGACGATCTCGCTCACGCCGAGCACGTCCGCGGCGGCCCGTTGCTCGATGACCCGGGTGGCCGCGAGCTGCTCGGAGGTCACCGCGGGGTCCTCGGTCCCCTTGCCACCGTCGGTCGTCACCACGTAGTCGATCCGAGCTCCATGCGCGCGCAGGGTCGCGATCGTCGCGCCGGCGCCGAACTCGGCATCATCGGGGTGTGAGATGACCACGAGCACGCGCTCGAGCGGGTCGATCAGGTCATGGCGGTCCAGGTCGGGCATCTCGTTGTCAATGGTAACGAATGCCTCGAGTCGAGCCCGAAGGGCTGATCCTGGGGAGTGCCGCAGGGGGGAACCACGGCACTCCCGTCGTGAGTGTACGCGCGGCGGCAATCGGGTCGGCGGGCGTCACTCCCCGAACATAGTGAGCTGCTCGCCGCCGCGTTCCACGAGCGGATCAAGCCCCATCATCGGTTCGAGCCATTCGAGGTTCGCGGCCTCGCGCGAGGCGAGCGTCTCGAGGTGCTGCCACTTCAGGAAATGCCAGTTCTGGCGTTCGAGCTCGCTGCGCAGCCAGGGTGAGCGCTCAAGCTTGAGGCGGACCAGGTCGGTGCGCTCGGCGGGGATGACGAGGATCCGAGCCTGCTGGTCAGAGGGCGGGATCTCTCGACCCCGCTTCAGAACGGCGTCCCCGAGCATGGCAGTCCACTCGATCTCGATCAGGAATGCCAGGCGGCCGCGGACGTACCAGATCGCGTCGACGGCCCCGAGCGCCTCGGCGGGAGCGCGGATGATGAGTGGCAGGTAGGCGCGACGCTCGTCATCAGCCAGGCGGTCCAGGAGCGGCCTCCCGCCGACCCGCCGTTCCTGTTCCCGCTTGCTGATCCAGACGCGGACGCCGAGCCGATGCCCGTACTCTGCGACCAGGGCGAGCATCCGGCCGTGGTCCTCCAGGCGGGAGGCGAGCTCCTCGTCGGTACGTACCTGCCCGCCGGGCTCCACGCGGGCATACGCTCCCAGGCAGGCTCGCACCAGCTCCTCATCGGGTGCCGCCAAGCCCGGGAAGAGCCGGTAGATGCGATCGAAGAAGGCCGACTCGTCGAGCCGGCCGGCGGTGGTCAGGATCGAGAAGGTGGCCCATTCGACCCGATCGGCGAGCGGCTGCTCGGCCAGGTCCGGCTCTCGCAGCCACCAGACGGGACGATTTGCATCCCCGAGCCGCACGAGGCTCGGGTGATCGTCCCGCCACAGCTCCTCGCGCAGCAGGCTGGCCAGCAGGCCGCCGCCGATCGCAAGCCGCTCCGCCGGGGAATCCGACCGAAGCGGGTCCTCGGCGGTTGTCGCCGCCGCCTCGTCGTGGTGCGCGGGTGCCCCGGCGACGGCGGGATGCTCGCTTCCGGCACGCGGCTGGGCGACGCGACGGAGCAGCCCCGACGAGGCGAGCTCCATGAGAACCGCGCAGGTGACGCGCGTCAGGTCCGCAGGCTCGCCGCGGTCGCGCAGCAGGCCCACGGCTGCGTGGTCCACCGCCTGGGCCAGCTCGGGATAGGTCAGGTGACCCGCCTCAACCCCAAGCTGCAATGGCCGGGCGCCCACCGCCGATCGGAGGCGGTCCTCGCCGGAGGGCTTGCGCAGGTGGACCACGACGCCATCGCCGGAGCGTTGCGACTGGCGGTGGATCAATCCCTCGAGGTCGAGCCCGGCCGCGGCACCGGCGACCGCGACGGTCACGAGCCGGTCCGGATCATCCCCGTCGAGGACCAGGTTGAACCAGCCACCAGGTCGCAGGGCGGCGGCGGTCGAGGCGACCGCGTGGCGCAGCGCCGTGGCTTCTGCGCCGTCCGAAGCGACCGGCGACGCGCCGAAGAGGGGCTCGAGACGGAGCGTCTCCGCGGCCTCGCGACCCATGAGCCAGGCGGTCGCCAGGTACTCGAAACTCAGCTCGTCGACCGACGCGGGGAGCGGGGGCGTCCCGAGGACCAGGTCGATCCCGTCCGGCGGCAGGTACTGCCCGGCAACCGCCGGCCGGCTGCGGACCCAGAGGACATTAGCCGCGCTCATCCCGCCGAGGTCGTCGAAGTCGGTCGCGAAACGCGCCGGCCGTCGCTCACGCCCGAGAGCGGCGATCGCGGTCCGTACGTCGCGGAAGGACGACTCGAAGAGCTGCCAGACGTTGACCTCCCGCTGATGACGGGATGCCGGTTGCCTGACGTGACCGGCGCTGATCCGCAGCGACGCGACCCGCCCCGGATAGCCGTTCAGGCGGCTCGCGGGCAGGAGGCAGGCCGCGAGCGCGAGGCGGAAGATGGCGAGCAGCGCAGGGTCGCGCAGCTCCGCCTCGATCTTCGAGGCGATGGTCTGGATGGCGTACAGGTTGCGCGGGGTGTAGAGCGCCAGCAGCTCGTCCGCGAGCTCCACATGCCCGTCGAGGACCGGGAAGCGGTCCCGCAGGAGCTGGACGTGCGGCCCCTCCCGCACCTCGGTCGCCGCGCCCGGATTGACCGGTTCCGGATGCACCGTGGATTGGAAGCGGGGCGGGCCCGGACCGACCTGCGGCATGCCGCCGACCGGCGGATCCGGGGTGCCAGGCTCGGGTGGCGGCGGTCCCCCAGCCTCACCCAGCGTCGGCGCGGGATCGGAGGCGTGTCCCCCGGTGAGGCCCACCGGAGCGGGAGGCAGGTCGTCGTCCACCTCTGCGGGCGGAAGCGGCGCCATCGGCCTCGGGCGCGCAGCCGAGGTGCCCGGCTCGATCCCGAGCTTGGCCAGGTCGGTGGCGTCGACCGGAGCGACGCGCTCCTCCGGACCGCCAACGCTGACCTCGCAGCTCGGACAGCGGTAGACCTTGCGCCCCGGCGCATCGCCATCGCGCGGCCAGATGAACTGCTCGCCCACGACGGGCCGGCGACAGGCGGCGCAGCGGGTCGCGTAAAGCTCGTCGATGTGCTGGCGAAGCGGGACGTCGACGCGCCGCGACGCGGCGAGCTGGTTGAACGCGGCATCCATGGCGGCCGCTTCGGGTGCCAGCAGGAACGCCTGCGCCGCGAGCTGGGCAAACGGGCTCGGGTCGGCGGCCACCGCGCGCATCCCGTTGGCGATCGCCCGCCGAGCGGTCCAGCCAGTCCCGGCCCAAGGATCGAGGACGGTGTCGCCGTGAGACGCGAATGCGGTCAGTTCGGCGTCGAGGATATTGTCCGCGGGAGACGGGAAATAGCGCTCCAGGAGCGCGAGGCCGGGGAGGCGACGGGGAAGGACCACATGGTCCAGGCTCCTCCTCTCGGCGGCCTCGCTCATCGGCTCCTACGGTTCTTCGAGCAGCTCTTCCTCGAGCTCGGGCTCGGTTGAGAACTCCGGGAGGGTCGTGTCGAGCTCCTCGACCTCCTCGGGCTCCTCCTCGAACTCTTCGCTCTCCTCCTCGTCATCGTAGCGGAGTGCCGACCCCTTGATGTACGGTCTGACGTCACCGCTACGGGTCGTGCTGCTGCCCGGGAACGAGACCTTTCCGAAGTTGGCCGGGTGCGAGAACGTCTCGCGGATGATGATCCGCAGCTCGTCACGATTGAGGATGGTGATTGCCGCGTCATAGCGGTTGCCGCCATTCATCAGCTTGACCAGGCGACTCCCGACCCGCGGCTCGACCTGGCCGATCTCCTCCTCGCCGACGTATGCGAGCAGCTGGTCCCCGCCCTGGGTCAACACCACCTGGTCCCCCGGCGAGAGCGGGGCGAGTTTGTCGGAGCTCGCCAGGTTGATGAGGCGAGCGTGGCCGGTCTTCCCCATCTCTTCGATGAATAGGGCTGCGGGCGCGCGCTCCGGCTTGCCGTCGCCTGGCGCACCGGGGCCTGTGTCGCGAGCCGAGGCCTGACGGACGAGGACGCGCAACCGCTCGACGTTGCGCTCCGCGATGCGGTTCGTCGCGTCACGAGCGAGTGCCTGCTCGTACGCCTCGAGCGCCTCGGCGTGGCGGCTCAGCTCGGCGAGCGCCTTCCCGAGCCGGTTGTAGGCATCGGTATCGGGACCGAGCTCGAGGAGCGCGCGATTGGCCTCGACGGCCGCCTCCCAATCGCTATGGGTCGCGTAGCCGATCGCCTGGTCAGCGAGCTGACGTCGCTGCCGGTTGACGGCGTCCATCTCCCCTATAGTCATCATTTCAGCTCCCGTCTCCGGGTTCCTCGGGTGCAATGGAATGCCCTCGGCGCAGGTCGCCCCGGCCAAAGGCGCCTTGTTGTAGCACCGACCCTCTGCCCTGTCAACGCGATCCCTCGCCGGAGGATCTGTTCAGCCATCTTTGAGGATGCTCGACCAGTGCGAGCGAACGTTGGAGGCGTCCCGTCAGGGCTGTCGCATCAGCAGTGCGACCAGCAGGCCCAGGACGGCGAGACTCCCGAACTCGATCGCCACCGACCGGGACGATGCGCCGTCGTCGAGGGCATCGGCGGCACCGCCCCAGGCGTAGAACACGATCGCCACCACCGCCTGTCCGACTAGGCCAGGCAGGCTGAGCAGGGCCGCGGCAGCGAGTGCCTGACCCACCGCCAGGGCATGCAGCAGCGCCTGGCCCACGCCCTGCACGCCGAATCGCCCCCGTCCCTCCGCGGCGCGCAGGCCCAATACCAGCCCCACCAGGACAACGATGCCCATCGGCGGAGGCCAGGTATCTGCAGGGTATACCCCGTTCACGCCCGCGGCGGTCGCGAACAGGATGCCGCTCAACGCGAGGTCCAGCATCCAGCGTTCCGACTCCTCGAGCCGTCCCCGCATCTCGATCCATAGGACGACCCAGAGCAGGACGGCGACCAGCGGCGCGAACAGGAGCTGCACGTTGCCGGGGATCAGGCGTCCCCCGAGCGTGGCTGCGACGCCTGCCAGCGCTAGGGTCGTGTAGCGCGCGAGGCCAAGCGCCGGCCTGGCCGGCCCCATGATGGCCACGCCGCCCAGGCCGCCAGCAGCGAGCTCGAAGGCGACGGCGACGGCGAGAACGAATGGGGTGCCAACCCAGCCGACCGCGGCCACGAGGGCGAGGACGCATGCCAAGCCGATGGCCTCCGGCCGCTCGATGCGCTGCATGGCGGCCGGCACGTGTCCCCGGGCACGCAGTCTGGCGATCACTCGGGCCGCTCCAGGAGCTCGTCGGCCCCCCTGGTGTTGGCGACCATCTCGGCGGTCAGCCAGGCGCGCCGAGCCATCGAGACCGCGTAGGGAAGCTGACCGAGCTCCTCGGTGCGATGCGCGTCGCTTGCCACGACCAGGCGGGCACCAGCCGTTGCGGCCGCGTGGGCAAGGTGCTCGTCCAGGTCGAGACGCGGCGAGCCGTTCATCTCGAGGAGGGTACCGGTTCGCGCGGCCGCCTCGAAGACCCTCGGCCAGTCGAGGATCAAAGGTTCACGGCGGTTGACGATGCGGCCGGTGGGGTGGGCCAGGATGTCGACGTGCGGATTCTCGATGGCCGCCATTGCCCGACGGGTGAGCTGCTCGCTCGGCTGGCCGCGCCCCGTATGAATGCTGGCGATGACCACGTCGAAGCGTTCGAGGAGTGCGTCGGGGTAGTCGAGGCTGGCGTCGGCTCGGATCTCGAGCTCCGTGCCGTGCAGGATGCGGAACGGCCCCAGCTCGGCGTTGAGCCGCGCGATCTCCCGACCCTGTTCGACGACTCGCTCGAGGCTCAGCCCGCGCGTGATCCCGAGCGACGGTGAATGGTCGGTCAAGACGATGTACGTGTAACCACGATCGCGGGCCGCCCGCGCCATCGCCTCGATCGGGTCGACGCCATCGGTCCAGTCCGAATGGACGTGCGTGTCGCCCCGGACCTGGTCCAATCGCACCAGGTCCGGAAGGCGTCCTTCCTCCGCGGCCGCGATCTCACCACGATCCTCGCGCAGCTCGGGTGGGATCCACGGCAGATCGACGCGCTCGTAGACCTCCTCTTCGGTGGCAGCCAGTAGCAGCTCGCCACCGTTGACCACCTTGAAGCCCTTCTCGGACAGCGACAGGCCGCGGTCGAGCGCGCGGCCGCGGAGGGCGACGTTGTGCGCCGCGTTGCCGGTGAGGTGGACGAGGTGGGTGCCCCATGCGGCTGGTGGGCAGACCATGAGGTCGACCTGGGGTCCCTCGCGCAGGACGATGCTCGACTTGTCCGCGCCGGCGGAGAGGACCCGATCGACCTGCCTCAGCCCGTCGAGCGCGGCGATCAGTGCGGCGGGGTCATCCACCGCCGCAAGCAGGTCGAGATCCCCGATCGTCGACCGTCGACGCCGCAGCGAACCAGCCGCCTCGATGCGGCGGACGCCGGGTACCTCGCGCAGCCGGGCGAGCAGCCCGGCCACCAGCTCATCCGCGTTGTGGATAAGCAACCGCGTGCTGCGCTGGTCGATCCGCTCGATCCCTTCCAGGATGTTCTGCTCGGTGCGGGCGGACAGACCCTTCAGCCCGCGCAGCTGACCCTGCTCCGCGGCAGCCCGCAGCTCCTCCACCG
>JALYLB010000044.1 GCA_030774475.1 Chloroflexota bacterium
CAGCCCGACCCGGGGCAGGAGGACGGCCCGCCGCAGGAGTCGCCGGTCCCGCCGGATGCACCCGTGGAGACGCCGGAGGCCGACCTGCGCACTGAGGGCGCGCCCGACCCTGAGACGCCGGCGTCGGTGCCCGCGGATTCGGACACCACCGAGGAGCAGATCCAGGAGGCCTTTGAGTAGAAAGCTCCCACAGCGTCTCCCCCGCGCGCCCTCGGCTGTTGGCTGGATTTCGTACACCGTCTCGAATGGGACGGTGATTCACGCTCAAAGAACGCGTTGGGCTGATCCGAGTTGCGGCAGGCCAGGGTCGCGCGGCAGCCCTACAACGTCTCGACGGGCGGGAACTGGATGATGATCCGGTCGCCGTGCTCCCCGGCTTTCATCCAAGGCCCGGAGCAGCATCATTTGGCCCAGCTCGGCGACCGTCATTAGCGCCGAGAGCGACGGAGGTGAACTCCTGACATGGACTGGGGAACGAGATCCGCAGTCTGGAGGCGAGCGTATGCAAGGGCGTACGTCGATACGAAGGGGCTCCCGTTCCTGGTACGACTGACCCCTCTGACACTCTTGTACATCGCGTACAAACAGCTCCGCTACGTGCCCGAGGAACTCAGGAACGCGAAGAAGCCCACTTGAGCGGGTAGTGCAGCTGTGAGGCTGATGTCGTGCAGCCTCATTGCTTTGCAGTCGGGGACAAGTTGAGCGCAGACTACGCGCGCGTGTCGGCCGCGGAGGCCCCGTGACGACATCCGGCCTTGTTAGCGTAGGCGAATGACGAATCTGCTCGACAAGGCCGTTCGACGCATCGACGGGTTCCAGCAAAAGCGGCCGCCGTTCGCATTCATATTCGCCGTCGTGAAGAAGTTCGGCGACGACCAAGCGGGGAACTTGGCGGCACTCGTCGCTTACTACGGGTTCTTCTCGCTCTTCCCGCTTCTCATGGTGGCGGTGACTGTTCTCGGGATGTTCACCGCTCGCAACCCGAGCCTGAGGACCACCATCGTCAATTCGGCTCTACGCAACTTCCCGATCATTGGTCCTCAGATCAGCCGCAACGTCCACGCCTTGAACGGCAGTGGGTTGACGCTCGCGATCGCTATCGTGCTAACGCTTTGGTCCGGGCTGGGTGTCATCAAGGTGTTCGAGACCGCGATGAACACGGTTTGGGACGTTCCGTACAGGGAGCGCCCGAACTTCCTCTGGGCCACGCTTCGGGCCGTCGTGATGCTCGCGGTCCTCGGAGCCATGACGAGCCTCTCGACCCTCGTCGTAGGGGTCGGAGCGGGTAGTGACAGCTGGTGGTTGACTTCGGTCGGAATCCTCGTCTCGCTCGCGCTGAACGTCCTGCTGTTTCTGTTCGCGTTCCGTATCCTGACGGCCGCGGATATCTCGTGGTCGGACGCCGCGCCCGGCGCGGTCGTCGGAGCCGTCGCGTGGACGACCCTTGAAGCCGTCGGCGGCTATTACGTCGGGCACCAACTTCGGAGTGCGAGCGAGGTGTACGGGACGTTCGCGATCGTCATCGGCTTGCTCGCCTGGATCTATCTAGGAGCCCAGGTGACTCTGTACGCCGCCGAGATCAACGTCGTGCGAAAGGATCACCTTTGGCCGAGAAGTCTCTTCAAGCTGCCCCCCCACGCAAGCGGACCAGCGGGCCCCCTCAGGAGCGGTCGAAGCGGGAAGTGAGCATCTGGGAGCCATGGAGAGGCCGGAAACCTGGATGAGTGCACCCCTCAAGTCATCACGGACCATTCGCCTACGGATCCCGACCGTACAACATCTGAAGATCCGGAAGGGAAGTGATCACGGTGGTCAAGACGGAAGGCAGGTCTCGACGCACCATCGGGATCGCCGCCGCGGTCGTGGTGGTCGCGGCTATCGGGGTCGTCGCCTACCTCTTGCTCTACAACGGCAACAGCGGTTCAGGGTCGGGCGGCAGCGGCGGCTACTACTTCTTCGCACTCTCGATGAGCCAGCTGCGCTGGATCGGCCGGAGGGTTCGAAGGCTTCGAGCGTGAAGGTGTGGGGATCGTCGAAGGAGAAGGCGAGCTACAAGACCGCGCCCCTGCCCGAGGTCCGCTGCGACCATTGCAGGTACATGTTTCCGCGGCTGGCCGCGGCGGATGCCGGCTCGTGCGCGGCGTCATCAAGAACTCCGCGACCTGCAATGAATTCCAGGCTCGATCGCGAACCTGATCCTCACGAGGCCCACGACGGTCCAGGCCAGGTTCGGCTCCCCCCCATGGTTGATGGCGGTCGCCGGATTGCCTCGCTCCTCCGCCGAGAGGAACCATTCGGACGCCCCGTGCATCCGGCTAACCAACGAGCGATGGAAGGGGGACAGAACGACGAGTGCGGAGGAGCCTACTCACGGACGACGACCTCCGACCCGACACGGACGACCCGCTCCCAAGGGATGATGGGGTGGCCGTGCACCCTCGCCTGTGCCGGCCCGCCGCTCCCGTGGGTTCCGACGCCATAGCGCTCGAGGATGCCTCGCTTGCCGGCGACAAGGCCGATCACCCGCAGGCGTCCCCCCGCGAGCTCTCCGCGAACGTCGTGGACGTGGCCCAGCCGCTGGCCGGACTCGCTGACGACCTCTCGGTTCAGGAGCTCCGACAGTCGCATCAGGATCCCGGCACCTTCCCGATGAGGCGCGCCCAGCGTTCCTCGCCACGGCTCAAGCGTAGCTCGGCCGCAGGGCGCTTCAGCGTCACGACAGATGTGACGGAGTCCACCTCGGACCACGGCAGGTGGACGGCGTCTCCCGAGAGGCGGGCCGCGAGCCTTCCGAGGAGGCCGCGAGAGCGCCACGCGTTGCCGCCGACGAGGATCTGCACCACCTCCGGCGAGTCGCCGTCGAGACCACCGATCTCAAGGTCATCGACCTTCCCGCAGTTCCGGCCGTCGCCGTCGACGAGCTGGTGATCGAGGATGCTGAGGGCGATGTCGACATCGGTGACCTTGCTCATCCCTGCCCTCCGTTCGTGAGGAGCATCAGGGGGATGGCCGCGACGGCGATCACGAGGATGAGTAAGAGATAGAGGACGCCGAGGGAGTTGGCCAGCTTTCCGTTCACGTGCGCACCCATGTAGGTGTGGTCGTTGGCGACGAGGAGGATTGGTAGGTAGGTCAAGGGCAGCGCCACCACTGAGAAGATGACCGAGTACTCCGTCAGCTTGACCGGGTCGAAGCCGGTCATGACGAGCAAGAGAGCCAGGGCGAAGATCACCAGCCACGAGAGTGTGAAACGCGAGGCATCGGCGGGCCGCTCCTTCTTGCCCCACCGCCAACCGAAGAACTGAGCGAGGTTGTAGGCGCCAGCGAAGGACGTCTCGACAGCCGCGCCGCCGACCGCGAAGAGGATGCCGACGAGCGCCAGCAGCAGCCCCACCTGCCCGAGTGCATGCTCGGCAGCCAGAGCCGGCGTACCCAGGAACTGGGGCGAGATCCCGGCCGGCAGGAAGAGCACGCCGGCGACGATCATCAGCGCGAAGGAGAGAAAGCCGCCAAGCGCGTAGCCGATCATCGCGGTCACCTTGTTCAGCCGGAGATCCTTGAGCCCCCAGCGATCCTCGACGGCGCCCGAGGAGTAGAAGTAGACCTCATACGGAGTCATCGCTGCTCCGAGCAGGCCGACGATGAAGTAGAGGTAGACCATCAGGCTGCCGCCGGAGTGAGAGCCGGGGACGAATCCGTGGGCGACGTGCCCCCAGTCGGGATGGAGCTTGATCGCTGCGACGGCGAAGACGAGCAGGCCAAGCCCGAGATAGCCGAAGACGCGCTCGAGCCACCTGAACGGCAGCACCCAGGAGCTGACGGCAAGAGCGAGGACCGCGAGCGGGATCAAGAGGCGATAGGGAAGACCTGAGAGAAGCTGGAAGCAGATGGCCACACCTCCGACCTCGGCCGCACAGGTCATCAGGTTAACGACCTCGGAGGCGACCAGGGTCGAGAGCCCGGCACCGAAGCCCATCCGCTCGCGGACA
>JALYLB010000045.1 GCA_030774475.1 Chloroflexota bacterium
GCGTACGCGACCGAGGAGATGATGCGGATCCTGGTGCTGGCCGGGGTCGCCAGCTTCTCGCTGGTAATGCCGATCACCCTGGTGATCGCCCTGATCCTCGCCATCGTGGCCAGCAGCTATCGCCAGACCATCAAGGCCTACCCGAAAGGGGCCAGCAGCTACATCGTCGCCAGCGACAATCTCGGGACGTTTGCCGGTCTGGTGGCCGCGGCGGCGCTGCTCATCGACTACGTGCTGACGGTGGCGGTCTCGGTCTCAGCCGGGGTGGCGGCGGTGACCTCCGTCGCCCCCTCGCTCTTCGACGAGCGCGTCGTGCTTGCGGTGGGCATCGTGATCCTGCTCATGCTCGGCAACCTGCGCGGCATCCGCGAATCGGGCTCGATCTTCATGGCGCCCACCTACCTCTACATCTTCGCGATCGGCGGGATGATCGCCTGGGGGCTCTTCCGCGCGCTGGTACTGCACGACCTGGGCACCTTCCACGCGCCTCCTGACTGGGTTCGCGCCGAGCAGGCCAATGCCACCGGTGTCCTCTCGCTCTTCCTCATCCTTCGCGCCTTCAGCTCGGGCGCGGCCGCGCTGACGGGCGTCGAGGCCATCTCGGACGGCGTCCCCGCCTTCAAGAAGCCGGAATGGCAAAACGCGCGAACCACGCTGACCTGGGCGGCCGCGATCTTCGTTGCCCTCTTTCTGGGAATCAGCTTCCTGGCGAGCGCGATCAACGTCGTCCCCGACCCGAGCGAGCACCAGACGATCCTCTCGCTCATCACTCGCCAGGTAGCAGGCAACGGCATCTACTTCTGGGTGGTCCAGATTGCAACCACGCTCATCCTTGCGCTCGCCGCCAACACGAGCTTCGCGGACTTTCCGCGGCTGTCGAGCTTCCTGGCGCGCGATGGCTTCATGCCGCGCCAGTTCGCCTTCCGCGGCGAACGGCTGGCGTTCACCACCGGGATCATCGCCCTGTCGCTGTTGGCGACCCTGCTCCTGATCGTCTTCCAGGCCAGCGTCACCGCGCTGATCCCGCTCTACACGCTGGGGGTCTTCGTCGCCTTCACCCTGTCGCAGACCGGGATGGTCGTCCGATGGTGGCGCCGACGCGAGCAAGGCTGGCGCTTCGGCCTCCCGATCAACGGGCTCGGCGCGGCAACGACGGCGGTGATCGCGGTCATCGTCGCTTCGACGAAGTTCCTCTCCGGCGCCTGGGTGGTGATCATCATGGCGCCGCTGCTCATCATGCTGATGCTCGCGATCCGGAAGCATTACCGGACGGTCGATTCTGCGCTCGCCCTCGACCGCATCCCCGAGGGGAAGGAAGTCGCCGCCGAACCGATCGTCATCGTCCCGCTTGCCCGCCTCGACCGTCCGGCACGCCAGGCGATCGCATTCGCCAACTCGATCAGCCAACACCCGACCGCGGTGCATATCACCAACGATCCACACGACGCCGAAGAGATGCGCGAGCGATGGCCGGATTGGGCGGGCAAGACCGAGCTCGTCGTGGTTGAGTCGCCATACCGCGCGCTGATCGGTCCACTGCTGCGCTACATGGACGCGCTGCAGGCCCAGGATCCACGCCGCCCGATCGTGATCGTCCTGTCCGAGTTCGTGCCCCGCCACTGGTGGGAGCAGCTGCTCCACAACCAGACCAGCCTGCGACTGAAGCTTCGGCTGTTCGGCCGACGGAACACGATCGTCGCCGATGTCCCCTACCACCTGCCCTCGCCGGAGGGCAAGACCGAGAAGCACTAGGCGTGCGCGCGCAGGTCCTCGAGCACCCGCGAGCCGACGGTCCGCCGCCGCTCGAGGCTCGCGAGCGCGAGGCGCTCCCTCCCGGGACCGGAGAGCTCCTGCTCGAGGTGGACGCCTGCGCCGCCTGCCGAACCGACCTGCAGATCGTCCGCGGCGACGTTGCGGCCCGGCGGCTCCCCCTCATTCCGGGCCACCAGGTCGTGGGTCGCGTGGCGGGGCTCGGCGAGGGCGTGTCGGACTGGGCGATGGGCGACCGGGCGGGCGCCTTCTGGCTCGCATCCTCCTGCGGGACGTGCCAAGCGTGCCGGATCGGGCGCGAGAACCTCTGCCCCGAAGCCCGCTTCACCGGTTGGGATGTGGACGGGGGCTATGCCCAGGCGATGCTCGTCCGGGCCGACTACGCGCTGCGCCTGCCGGATGGCGAGCCGATGGCGCTGGCTCCCCTGCTCTGTGGCGGGGTCATCGGATACCGCGCGCTGAAACGGTCCGGCATCCAGCCGGGCGGAAGGCTCGGCCTCTACGGCTTTGGTGCGTCGGCCTCGCTGGCGATCCAGGTGGCGCGCCACTGGGGCTGCGAGGTGTACGTCGCCACCCGCGCCCCGGCCGACCGCGCGCGGGCGCTGGAGCTCGGCGCCGTCTGGGCCGGCGATGCGAGCGAGCGCCCGCCCGTGGCGCTCGACGCCGCGGTCACCTTCGCCCCGGTTGGTTCGGTGGTCATCGCGGCCCTGCAGGCGCTCGACCGGGGTGGCACCGTGGCGATCAACGCCATCCATCTCGACGGGATCCCTGCCTTTGACTACGACGACCTGTGGTGGGAGCGCTCGATCACCTCGGTCGCCAACGTGACCCGAGCCGATGCGCGCGAGTTCCTGGCCCTCGCCGCCGAGATCGGAATCGCGACCAACCCGCACCCCTACGCGCTCGACGACGCCAGCTCGGCCCTCGCCGACCTCGAGGCCGGGGTCATCGGCGCCGGAGCCGCGGTGCTCCTCCCATGATTGCCGAAGAGGAGCGCGGGCCACGCGGGCCCGCCGCTCCCCGCTATCGGCTCAGCCGATGGATGAGCGCGCCAAGCAGAGCGGTCGGCTATTTGGCACCTCGATAAGGCGTCTCCTCATCGGCTCAGCCGATGAATGAGCGCGCGAGGCAGAGCGGTCGGCCTTTTGGCGCCTCGCTAAGGGTCTGCTCATCGGCTCAGCCGATGACGAAGTGACGGGAGGGGCCTCCAGGCGCCAGCTCATCGGCTCAGGCGATAGGAAGGCGCCGCGAGACGGTTTGTACGGCGACTTGTCGGCTCAGCCGAATATCCAGACGGCCGCGAATGTGGGCCTTCATGGCATACGGCACACTCGCCTGGCCCATAGTTGGCGCGTGGACCGTGCCGCCGCCGAGGACTGGATCCGCACGCAGGTAGTTCCGGTCGGAGCCATCGAGATAGCTCACGAGCGACCGTGGGCGACGGTGCTGCGCGTACCACTCGCCGACGGCGTTGCCTGGTTCAAGGCGTGCGGCCCGGTGCAGGCATTCGAGCCACGGCTCACGGCAGAGCTCTCTGCACGGTGGCCCAACCTCGTCTCCCAAGTGCTCGGCTATGACGAGGAGCGGTCCTGGCTTCTCCTGGCCGACGCGGGCACGCCGATCGGCGTCCCCAACAACACGCCCGAGGCGTGGCTCGCGGTCTTGCCGCGATACGCCGAGCTCCAGCGCGGCGAGACCGCTCACACCCATGAGCACCTGAAGCATCACGTCCCGGACCTGCGGGTCGCGACGCTGCCGGCGCGCTACGAGGACCTCCTGCGCCAGGATCTGCCGCTCGACAGGGACGAGATCGTCAGGCTAGGAAGCTTTGCGACGCGCATTGGCGAGCTTTGCGCCGAGCTCGCCAGGCACGCGATACCGGAGACGGTTCAGCACGACGACCTCCACGCCGGAAACCTCTACGCGCAGGGCGAGCGGCTGCGTGTGCTCGACTGGGGCGACGCTTCGATCTCGCACCCCTTCGCCTCGCTTGTGGTGACGTTTCGGTTCCTCGAGGAGATCAACAAGCTGGCTCCGGCCGACCCGTGGTTGGCACGCCTGCGCGACGCGTACCTGGAGCCGTGGGGTGCCGGCTTGGCGGGCACGTTTGCAGTGGCGATGCGGGTCGGCGCATTCGCGCACGTCATCGCATGGGCACGGCAGCGCGAAGCGTTGCCGGAGGAGGCTCGCGCCACGTTCGACACAGGGTTCCGGATTGTGCTGCGGCGAGCGCTGGCCCAAACCGTCGACTAAGGACACCCCGTGGCGGGGGTCATTGGCGCGCCCGGCAGGATTTGAACCCGCGACCTGATGGTCCGAAGCCACCCGCTCTGTCCACTGAGCTACGGGCGCGCGTTTCACGCTCACAATGAGCGGAAAGGTGGACGAGGCATTGTACGCACAGCGCTCGGACACCGAGATGACGGTGTCACCTCTCGCGACAATGAGTTCACGCGAGGCGGCGAGGCATCGGCATACTCAAGGCCAGCTTTCGCCGTTTCGTGGAAGGACCGTTTCGGTTAGGGGCCGTAGATTTGCGTCATGCAAAGGGTCACCCACCCGCCTTGGGAGAAGCCGGGTTGGTTTCAGGTTATCAGCGGCTGGGTCGTCAGTGAGCTGATTGCGGCCGGGCTGCCGCCGGAGGGAAGACCCATCCTGGTCCGTACACGCCCATGGGCTGCAATCGCGCGGGTGCGAACCGGCGTGGGAGACGTGTGGTTCAAGGAGTCGGCCCCCTCGCTCGCCTTTGAGCCGGCGCTCACGGTGCACATCGCGTCGAGGCAGCCCGACTTCAGTCCCGAGATCATCGCGACCAAAGGTCCGCGGATGCTGACCCTCGACGCCGGCGCTCAGCTTCGAGCGCTGTACCGGCGCCGATCCCGGGCGCCTTCCTGGGACGACATCCTCCCGCGCTACGCCGAGCTCCAGATCAAACTCGCCCCTGATGTCCCAAGATTGCTTGGTCTTCGCGTGCCCGACAAGCGACCGGCGACGGTGTCGACCCGATATCCCGACCTCGTCGAGCGTTTCGGCGGGCACGCCAACGTCTACGAAGGCGGCAAGCCCAAGGAGGAGCGTGATGCCCAAGTCGCAGCGCAGTTGTTACTGCTCTCACCCAGGCTCGATTCGCTTGCCCAGGCGCTCCAGGATCCGCTGCCGATGACGGTGATCCATGAAGAGGTCCACGAGGCCAACATCTTCGTTCGTGACGGCAGGGCACGCCTCCTCGACTGGGGGGAGGCCGCCGTCTCGCACCCCTTCGCGGGTGTCGTGAACACCTTCCGCGACGTCGCGTTTCGACGGCGCCTGCGGCATGACGGCCGCGAACTCAAGCGTCTCCGCGCCATATATCTCGAACCCTGGACGCGCTTCGCGCCCGCTCGCCAGCTCGAGGTGCTATTCGACGCTGGTTACCTGCTCGGGATGCTCTGCCGAGTGCTGGCCTGGGATGCGCTCACCCAAGGGCAGGCACCGGAGGTCCGGCAGGAGTATGTGCACAATGCCGAGGTATGGCTGGACATGTTCCGAGAGAGCTTCGAGGAGGGGGTGAGGCTCGGCGGACCGTAGCTCTAGCGAGCAGGTCGACGTTGAGGGCTAGGCCCGCTACGACCAAGAGCGCCGAGCGCGAGCGGGCGATCGCATCTGCTCGCCGTCTGGCGATCGGCGATCGGCTATGACTCGCCAATACGCGCCGGCTCGGTGGCACCTGCCCTTGCGCTTGTCCGGTTCTGGACCGCTACGTTGGCGACGCAAGCTTGCCTGCCCTTCCTGCGGAACGGTCGGCGGTCGGCAGGTAATCCGGGCCACGATCGACCCCCGCGAACTCGTCTACCAGAACCGGATTCCGGATTGAGCGAGTTGAGCTCCCCTATTTCACTCGACGGCTCGGTGATCTTACAAACGGCACCGCGAGCTTCGGCCTGGGATCATGATGTGTGGAGCGCGCACGGATCCAGACCTTCGGGCCCGTAGATCGAGGTAGTCGGCCCGAGCCCGGTGCACTGCGTGTCGTCGACCAGGAGTCTGCCGTCCTGTACCACCATGAGGAAGTCCATCTCGAGGCCCGTGTCCCAGGTCACGTGAGCGATCCCTCCGTCGGGGGTCACCTCGCCCGTAATGGACTGACCTCTGCCGTTCTGGCAGCGGCACCACAAATCAACCGTGCCCGTTTTCTGACCGCTTTGGATCTTGATGAGCTCGGCCAGGCGGGCGGCGAGCCGCGGGGTGATGGGACAGTCCAAGACTAGGCAGGGGTTGGGGCTCTGTCCGAACCAGAAATGGTTTGCGACTGCCACAACCTGCGCTGCGGAGACTGGCTCGCGGGTTGGGCTGGTCGTCTGACTCGGCGTGGCGACTGGGCTCGGCGTTGTGGCGGGGCTTGGGGTTGCGGTTACCGTGGTCGTGCCCGCTGCGCATCCCGTCAGGACGCACATGGCTAAGACACCGAGCAACGCGCTGGGGTTTCGGACGGCCATGGGGGTCCTCGAACTCACGCGGCTCGAGGACAGTGCCTTGCTGTCTACTCTGCAACCGCCGTATGCGAGTTAGACGCTCGAGGTGGAGGAAATCCGTCGGGCGCTCAAGGATCCCAACCGCGGTGTATCGAGACTGCGGCATGGAAGCATCCGCACGTGCAGTCGATGCG